>NZ_RZSA01000965.1:0-2435 GCF_003998075.1 Mesorhizobium sp. M2A.F.Ca.ET.037.01.1.1
ATGTCAGGGACGTGCTCTTCGGATCGATCGCGGCAATCTCGCGCCGCGATTTCGGCGACCGCTATTTCCGCCTGGCGATCAGCATCATCCTTGCCACTATCCCGATCATCATTGCCGGCCTTGCGCTTTCCGGTGTGCTCAACGCCTGCAATTCGCCGCTGCGCGGGCTCGCCGTCATCGGCTCGGCCTGTATAGCCATGGCGATCCTTTTGGCGCTCGCCGAGATCTTCGCCAGGCACAAGCTGATGCTGCGCCAGGCGTCGATCCTCGATGCGCTCTTGGTTGGCGTCGCCCAGGTCGGCGCGCTTATCCCCGGTGTCTCACGCTCGGGCTCGACGCTGACGGCGGCGATGGGGCTGGGCTTCGCCCGGCCGGAGGCGGCACGCCTGTCCTTCCTGCTCGGCCTGCCGGCAATCGCGCTGGCCGGCCTCAAGGAGCTCTACGAACTGCACAAGGTGCATCTCGACGCGCATGGCTGGTCGATCCTGGCGGTCGGCCTCGTCGTCGCCTCGATCTCGGCCTTTTTCGCGATCTGGGGGCTGATGCGGGTGCTGGAGCGCTTCTCCGCCTGGCCGTTCGTTATCTATCGCGGCCTGCTTGGCGTGGTGCTGCTGGTCAGCGTCGCGGCCGGCTGGTTGACCTGAAGCAACCCGGGAAATCCACGCAGCGGCCTCGGCCGAATCCGCTATACCGATGCTGAGGAGCGGGATGCGCTGATGGATCTTGGGACCCTGCTGAACTCGGTTCCTTTGCTGGCCACGCTGGTGAAATCGGCGGTGCCCGCCGCCGTAGGCGCGGGCATCGGCCTCGGCCAATGGCTAGCGGCGCTGCCGCCTTGCCGCAACCAGACTTTCGAGAACGCGACCTATCTGGTCTGCGAGGCCGATCCGAAGCATTTCTCCATCGAGTTGTTCTGGAAGAACAAGGATGGCGACTTCTACCGATCGCTGCACAATCTGCGCAGCGCGCAGCAAGCGGCGGGGCGCAACCTGCTGTTCGGCATCAATGCCGGCATGTATCATCCGAACCTCGCGCCGGTCGGGCTTTATGTCGAACGCGGCGAGCAGGTCACGCCGGCGAAGACCGGATCGGGAACCGGCAATTTCTCCATGCAGCCCAACGGCATCTTCTATCTCAGCGCCGGCAAGGCAGGGGTTCGCGCGACCAAGGATTATCTCAAGCGTCCGCCGCGCGTGGACTACGCCACGCAGTCCGGGCCGATGCTGGTCATCGACGGCAAGCTGCATCCGAAATTCCATGCGGACGGCACCTCGCGAAAAATCCGCGATGGCGTGGGCGTGCGCGCCGACGGCGTCGCGGTCTTCGCGATCTCGGACGATGTCGTGACTTTCCACGAATTCGCCCGGCTGTTCCGCGACCAGCTCGGCTGCCCGAACGCGCTCTTCCTCGACGGTTCTATCTCGAGCCTCTACGCGCCCGGCATCGGCCGAAACGACGATTTCTGGAATCTCGGGCCGATGATCGGGGTGTTCAGGAAGTAGTCAGAGCGCTTGCTGCGCGCTTCCAGCTTAACCGGACGCGTCCTGGATCGCGGACAGCAGCCATGGTCCTCCGGCCTGACGGGCGAAGGTCCACAGCTCGGTCGCTTCGACCGGATTGTTGGGATCGCCCTTCTCGACGGCGCCGGTCTGGCGGTTTTGCATGGTATCGATCGCCGACCAGCGCATCGCCACGGTGGCGTAGTCGCGCGAGCCTTCCCGCCACGCCTCCGCCACTTCGCCCTTCAGCAGCCTAAGGTTTGTAACCTCGTTCTTGAGGCCGTGGGTCGCGTTGTCGGCCAGTTCCTCCGAAAGGTAGGAAACCATTTCGGGGGTCGTCAGCCGGCGCAATCCCTGGTGATCCTCACGAGTGAAGGCAGCCTGCACCTCGCCAAGGATTCGTTCGAACGCGTCGCGATCAGCGTCAGTGATGCCGATTTCATCGGCTCCTGATGCGTCAGCGGAGCCGAAGCTTGCGGCGTTGGACGAATAGCTGGGCGGCGCGCCGCCCCAGCCTTGCCGTCCGAACGGACCGCCGGCGTTTCGCATATTGGCAGGCGCGGCATTGTCTCGATTGAGGAAGCGCATCGCCAGCATCACGAGGCCGCCGATCAAGAGCAGCTGGAAGATGAAGCTCAGCCCGCCGCCAATGCCGCCGAAACCATGGCCCAGCATCATGCCGAACAGGCCCTGGAAGAACAGTCCTCCCACAAGACCGCCGACAAAACCGCCGCCGAAACCACGCCAGAAGCCGGGACGCGCGGAGCCGGGAAACGACTGCGATGATGGGATGGACTGGGTGGGTTGTGGCGTCATCGAGCGCGTGACAGGCGCCGTATAAGGGGCCGTCCTGGTCGGCGCGGGCGCCTGATAGGTGCGGCTGCCACGGCTGCCGAAGCTGCCGCCCATGCGCGCCTCGGCGGTGCCGATTGAGAC
>NZ_RZSA01000966.1:0-2425 GCF_003998075.1 Mesorhizobium sp. M2A.F.Ca.ET.037.01.1.1
CCCGAACCTTTCCCCGGACAGCCCTGCAAGGCGGGGGAGAGGTGGCCGCGAAGCGGACGGAGAGGGGCCTTCGCAGGGCGCTCCCCTCTCCGTCTCGGCTCGCCGAGCCACCTCTCCCCACTTTCGTGGGGCGAGGAACCTTCGTCCTGTGAGCGTCCAGTTCGTTCGCGCCCCCCTCTGTCCTGCCGGACATCTCCCCCACCAGGGGGGAGATTGGCCGTCACGCCGGCTTTCGCCAATCGCAAGCGTCGAAAGAAGGAAGACTCCGAAGCTGCCGATCTTTGATCGTTTTAAAGGAGCCGAGGACGTGACTTTTGAAGCTATCCAACAAAAGGAAGAGGCTAAGCGATCAGCTCTTCAGCCGCGCATTGCAGAGGCTGTAGTAGCCGCCGCCCTTCTGGATCCAACGAAGGCCGTTCAACGTACCCGCCTCCTTGTTGTCGTGGTAACCCTGCAGGCAGGTCTTCATCCGGGCCTTCGCGGGCGTTTCGGTGTTGAACTCGGCAGCGAGGGTGGTCGGGAATGTCACACCCGCCGGCGCCACAGTGGGGGTGACCGCCGCGCTGGTGTCTTTTTCTGCTGGCTCCGCGGTTTTGACCGAATCCGCGCTGACACTCTCCGCGGCGGACGTGGCGCATTTCTCCTTGCGGAAAGCGGCCCAGTCCATGCCGTTCAGAGTGCCGCCATCCTTGGCTGCCCGATAGGTCTCGCCACATTCCTTCATCGTCAGTGCGCTTGCCGGCGCGACATTCCAAGTGACCAATGCCGTCACAGCCAATGCCGCCAATTTCAAATTGAACATAAGACCCTCCTGATTGATGATAAGTTAGACGTCTTTTGTATACTGTTTGTTCCCTGTATGTTCAACCAGAATTTTGCGAGCTACCCATAAGCCTGGCGGTGGGCAGTGTGGGCAAATCGACGATGCCGGCAGTCCCGCCATATGCAGATAGAGCAAGGCCGCGGGCGTCTTCGCCTGTACAAAAAAGCCCACGCATCTTGCGATGCGCGGGCCTTTTCTCTTGAATAACTAGGCGATCAGCTCTTCAGCTTGGCATTGCAGAGGCTGTAGAAGCCGCCGCCCTTCTGGATCCACTTCAGGCCGTTCAGCGTATTGGCGTCCTTGTTGGCGTAGTACTGCTCGAGGCAGGTGTGCATGCGGCCCTTGCCCGGATTTTCGGTGGCGAATTTCGGCGAGATCGCCTTCGGGAAGCTCACGCCCTTTGGCGCTGCGACCGTCGGCTTCGCCGGCTCGCTGGTGTATGTGGCTTCGGTCGGAGCCGGCACGGTGTCGTCGTCATCGGCGCCGGCACCGCACTCCGCCTTGCGGAAGTCGTTCCACTTCATGCCGTTGAGCTTGTTGGCGGTCTTCGCGGTCTGGTACTTGGTGCTGCATTCCGCCATGGTCAGGCCCTTGCCGCCGGCGGCAGCCGCGGTCGAGGTCTTGGCCGGCTTGGTTTCGGCTGCAGGCGCGGTGGCAGCCGCGGCGGTTGCGCCCGGGCCGCACTCGGCCTTGCGGAAGTCATTCCACTTCATGCCGTTGAGCGTGCCGGCGGACTTTGCCGCCTGATACTTGGCGCTGCATTCCTTGGAGCTCAGGCCCTTGGCCGCGTCGTCGGCAGCGGCGGCTGTCTTTGCCTTCTTGGTCGTCTTGGTGTCGGCGGCCTTCGTGTCGGTCGCAGCCTTGGTATCGGTGGCCGCCTTGGTGTCGGTCGCGGCGGAAGCATCGCTGCCGCACTGCGCCTTGCGGAACTGGTTCCAGGTCTGGCCGGCAAGCGTTCCCGCATCCTTGGCCGCATTATACTTGGTGCTGCACTCGGCCATGGTCAGCGCGTTGGCCGGCGCCGCCATGAACAAGGTTGCGACGGCGAGACCCGTCAAAGCTGCAAGTCTATGAATAAGCATGGCGTTTTCTCCCTTGCTGCCGCCAATAGGTGTCCCTATGCCAAATCAATAGCTCTCAATGTCTGGTTGCGCCAGATGCATCCGGCGCGGGACCCGTCACAAAGTGTGTTGCTCCTGATAAGGGGATGAATTGCTTGCGGGTTCGCCGCCAGCGAAGCTTTGCCGGTGGACAGGGCGCTCCGAAAAGCCTCGTGTCGGCAGGTGTAGCGCCGCCAAGTCAAAGGTGGTGATAGGCTGTCGAACCACTTGCACCGACCGCGACAATGTTTTTCTAAGGATTGGTAATATACAATCACGAAATTTGATGATCGGATGCGGCCCAATTGTGGCAATACGGGCCCGCTGAAAACCGACGGGGACTGTAAGGATATGGCAGGTCAGTATTTCGGCACGGACGGTATTCGCGGACGCGCCAACAAATTTCCGATGACGGCCGAGGTCGCCATGCGCGTCGGCATGGCCGCCGGGCTTTCGTTCCAGCGTGGCAATCATCGTCACCGCGTCGTGCTCGGCAAGGATA
>NZ_RZSA01000967.1:0-2424 GCF_003998075.1 Mesorhizobium sp. M2A.F.Ca.ET.037.01.1.1
CGCTGGTACCGCCGGCATGCTTGCCGGAGCGGACTTTCACGCCGACGACGAGATCGGTGTGCTCGCGCACCGCGGCCACCGTCTCGCGCGGCTCGCAGAGCCTGAGGTCGCTGCATTCGCCGACCGATACGGTCTTGGCGAAGCCGAATATGCCGGCAAAGGAAATGTTGACGTAAGCGAGGATGCGGACCTTCGAGCGCTCGATGACATGGCGGCGAAAGCCGAGGAAATTGCCGGCACCGGCGCTGCCGGCATCGACGAAGGTGGTGGTGCCGCTCTTGGCGGCCAGCCGGTCGGCATCGACACCGAGCGAGGTGCCGCCCCAATAGACATGGCTGTGCAGGTCGACGAGGCCGGGCGTGACGATGCAGTCCCTGGCATCGACCACCTGCGCGGTATGTTCGGCATCGATGGCCGCCTCGATCGCGGCGACGCGGCCATCGGCAATGGCGACGTCGCGCTGCGCGTCCAGGCCCGATGCGGGATCGATCACGCGCCCGCCCTTGATCAGGAGATCGAACTGCATCGGTACCTCCGGTTTTGTAGCGCGATCAGACCGGCCGGTAGGCGACGGCCTCGACCTCGATCTTGATGTCGATCATCAGGCGCGACTCGACCGTGGTGCGCGCCGGCGGGTCGTTTGGGAAATGCTTCGCATAGACGGTGTTGAAGTGCCGAAATCGCGCGCGTCCTCCAGCCAGACGGTGGTCTTGACCACATCGTCCATGCCGCAGCCGGCCAGCGCCAGCGCCGCCTTGACGTTCTGCAGCACCTGCTCGGTCTGCTCGGCGATGCCGCCCTTCACCACCAGCCCGTCGCTGCCCACCGGCACCTGGCCGGAGACATAGACGAAATCGCCGGCGCGCACGGCGGGCGAGAGCGGGACATGCGATTTTCCAAAGCATTGCTTGGGCAAGTGAGTCTCCTCTTGGCGTTTGAACGTAACCGGTCGCATAGCCGTCTACGCCTGTCGGCACGATCCTCATAGAGGCGATGTCGGAAAGCAACATTTTTTCGAAATCCATGTTGCTTTATTACAGAAGCCTGAGCATCTTGCGCTCGACGCCGCCTTCGGCCGCGATATGAGGGAGATCCAGCATGACCTTCGATAAGAACCCCTTCCCGGAAGGCGATGCCGACCGCCACGCGCTTTGGGAAATGCTGGTGCGGCGCGACATCGATGCCTTCCTCGGACAGGACTGGTCGATGGTCGAGGACGATTTCATCGCTGAGAGCTTCTTCGGCATGCACGCGCATTTCCTCGCCAATGCCGATGCGTGGCGGCTGCAGTTCCCGAAGCTGGAGGTCTATCGCGACGAATGGCTGCGCCAGGCCAAGGAAACTGCGGCGACAAAATTCGCCGAGCCGCTGCGCGAGGCGCTGTTTCGTGTCACCAACATGCGCGACATAGATGTCGACGGCGATCGCGCGGTGCTGCACAAGAAGTTCGACGGTTCCGTCGCCAAGGCCGATGGCGGCGTCGACCGGCTGAAATGGCAGACGCTCTATTTCTGCCGCAAGGTCGGCGGCCGCTGGAAGATCGCGGGCTTCGTCGGTTACATGCCGCATCCATTGGGCTAAAGCGTGCCGTGAGGCCGGCCTACAAACGGCGGGCTCCCGCGCTTCCGGTGCTCACATACGCAGGCAAACGCTTCAGAGCCTATGACAGCCGCGGCAACCGCTCATCGGGCGAGCGGTGGTCGAACACGACACCCATGGTCTTACCAACGGCGGCCATCACGATCAGCTCAACCAGATGGTCATCGCTGTCCTCGCAGGATGGATCGGCATGGCGTATGGCATCGAGCATGGCGCGTGTGGACACGGTGTCGCCGGCGCGAAACTTCGAAAGGGCAGACGAAACAAGGTCTTGCACCGTCGGATCCATGACGGGCACTTCCGCAGCGACGTTCATTGGCCTCCTCCTGCCATGAACCCTCCCTCGAAAGATGATACGCCAATGGCTGGATTGCGCCAGCGAAATGGTGGTCCGACCAGTGCCGATGGCGACAGCCTGCCGCCATCCGCCGTGTAGGGACGAGCTCACGCTCGCGCATGGGGCGAGCCGACGCTCGCCCATGGGGACGAGCACGCTCGCCCTTAGATGTGGAACACCGCCCGGCGGTGCGCGGCCATGCTCGACGTGCCCAGCTTCGGTTGATAAGCCCGCTTGCGCGCATGGAGGCGTTCTGAGTCGAAATATGACGGTTGCAATCGAGATGGGGCAGACGAGCGCAGGCGCGCCGGCGGCCCTCGACCTTGAGGAATTGCTGGCGACCCGCCTGCTGGTGCAGGGCAATTCGGGTTCCGGCAAGTCGCATCTGCTGCGCCGGCTGCTCGAACAGAGCGCGCCCTGGGTGCAGCAGACCATCATCGACCCTGAAGGCGACTTCGTCTCGCTCGCCGAGCGCTTCGGTCATCTGG
>NZ_RZSA01000968.1:0-2422 GCF_003998075.1 Mesorhizobium sp. M2A.F.Ca.ET.037.01.1.1
GCATCAAGCAGGCTGGCGCCGGTCAGATTCGCGACCTCGCCAGCCTGCTTGATGCCGCGCAGGCTGAAATTGCCATCGAAGCGCTGGCTCCCGCCAATGAGGGCGGTGACGGCGCGCTCGTCTTTGTCGACGGCAAGCGCAATTTCGCGCTGATGCAGTCGCTGAGGGCTGCCGCGGTCCTGTGCCCCGCCGATTTTGCGACCAAGGCGCCGCCAGGGATCGCGGTGCTCATGCATCCTCGTCCGCAACAGGCTTTCGCCATGGTCGGACGCCTTTTGTTTCCGCATGCCGCAACTCCGGGGCCAATGACCGGAGAAACCGGCATCTCGGCGCATGCCTTTGTCGATCCGTCCGCCCATATCGAGGAAGGAGCGATCGTCGAAGCGGGCGCAGTGATCGGCCCCGGCGTGTCCATCGGCAGCGGCACTGTCATTGCACCTCACGCCGTTGTTGGCCGCTCCTGCCAGATCGGCCGCGACGGGTTCGTCGGTCCGGGCGCCAGCATCCAATATGCGCTTGTCGGCAATCGTGTCATCATCCATGGCGGCGCAAGGATTGGCCAGGACGGTTTCGGCTTCGTGGGCGGCGCCAAGGGACCTGAACGCGTGCCGCAGATCGGCCGCGTCATCATCCAGGACGACGTCGAGATCGGCTCCAATTCGACCGTCGACCGCGGTGCGATGTCCGATACCATCATCGGCCAGGGCACAAAGATCGACAATCTGGTGCAGATCGCCCACAATGTTCGCATCGGCCGCAATTGCATTATAGCGGGCCTTTCGGGTATTTCCGGTTCCGTCGTCGTCGGCGACAACGTCACCATGGGTGGCGGTGTCGGCCTCGCCGATCATCTGACCATCGGGCCGGGAGCCAAGCTTGCTGCGAGAAGTGGATTCATGAACAACGTGCCGGCAGGCGAGGTCTGGGGAGGCTACCCGGCGCAGCCCATGGCGGAAGCCATGCGCGAGATAGCGATGCTGCGCAGGATGGCCAGGACGCGCAAGCAAGGCGACGGAAATGGCTGACATGGTGGCAACGACACTCGAGGCGGTTGACATCATGGGGCTCATGAAGCTCCTGCCGCACCGCTATCCGTTCTTGCTGATCGACCGTATCGTCGATATAGACGGCGACGAGTCCGCGGTCGGCATCAAGAACGTGACCATCAACGAGCCGCATTTCCAGGGCCATTTTCCGCAACAGCCGGTCATGCCCGGGGTGCTGATCATCGAGGCGATGGCCCAGACCGCCGGCGCGATCTGCATTCGCAGCCTCAACACGGAAAAGCCCTCACTGGTTTATTTCATGACCATCGACAATGCGAAATTCCGCAAACCGGTGGTTCCGGGCGATCAGCTCAGGATCCACGTCAAGAAGATCAGAAAGCGCGGCAACCTGCTGAAATTCGCCTGCGAGGCGATGGTTGACGGCGCGAAAGCCGCCGAGGCCGAGGTTTCGGCCATGATGGTCACCGGCTGACGGTTCGAAATGCTCATGAAAGTCGAGACATTCATCCATCCTTCCTCGGTCGTCGAAGAAGGAGCCCGGCTCGGCCAAGGTGTCCGCATCGGACCCTTTTGCCATATCAGCGCCGATTCAATCATCGGCGACCGCGTCGAGTTGGTCAGCCATGTGTCGGTGATGGGCGCAACAACCATCGGAGCCGGAACGAAGGTCTATCCGATGGCGACGCTCGGCGCGCCGCCGCAGAACACCAAGCACAAGGGCGGACGCACCACCCTGATTGTCGGTGAGAACTGCACCCTCCGCGAAGGCGTCACGATGCATGTCGGCACCGATTCCAGCCGCGGCGAGACGAGTGTCGGCGACAACGGCAATTTCCTTGCCTATGCCCACATCGCCCATGATTGCGTCGTCGGCAAGAACGCCACCTTCGCCAATGGCGCGACGCTCGGCGGCCATTGCGAGATAGGCGACAACGTCTATATCGGCGGGCTGACCGCCGTTCACCAGTTCGTGCGCATTGGCGACAACGCCTTCATCGGCGGCTGCTCTGCGGTTGTCGGCGATATCATTCCCTATGCGATCGCCGCCGGCAATCGCGCCAAGCTGCGCGGCCTGAACATCATCGGGCTCAAGCGCTCCGGCCTGCCGCGCTCGGAAATCTACCTGCTGCGCAAGGTTTACCGGTCGATTTTCGACCGTTCCCGCAGCGTCGCGGAGAATATCGATCTCGCCAGGGCGGAATTCGGCTCCTCGTCTCCTGCCGCCACGAAGATGATCGACTTCATCGCCAGCGGCGGCAAGCGGCACTATGCGGTCCCGCCGCTGAAGGGTGGCGGCGACGATGACAGCGGCGATGACGAGGCCTGAGCGCGCCGCATCAGGGTTTCAACTCGCGCCGGGCTCGAAGGTCGGCATTATTGCCGGCGGCGGCAGCCTGCCCGTCGAGGTCGCCGAT
>NZ_RZSA01000969.1:0-2422 GCF_003998075.1 Mesorhizobium sp. M2A.F.Ca.ET.037.01.1.1
GCTTCCGGAGGGCTCGCTGGTCAATCCGCAGGAGCCTGCACCTATCGGTTGCCGCGCGGCAACGATCAAGCTCTTGACCGGAGTCATTCTGGGGGCGGTGCGTCAGGCAACACCGATGAAAATTCCGGCCGATTCGGCCGCCCAACTCGTCAAACTAGATTACGGCGGCACCGTGCCAAGCCACGGGCGTTTCGTGATGTCGCAAGTGCTCGTAAGTGGTTCAGGAGCGAGCATCGGAGCCGACGGCGTTGACGTTATCGAAACCGACGCAACCAACACTGGCAACGTTCCGGTCGAAACCGTCGAGATGGAAGCGCCCTTGCGGATCCATTGCCTCGGCATAGCGTCCGACAGTGGCGGCGCTGGCAAGCAACGCGGCGGATTGGGGTGCTTCCAGGATGTCGAGCTTCTGGAAGGGGAGATAACGGTCTCATATCGCGGGGAACGCCACTTCCACGCTGCTGCAGGTGCCGATGGGGGCTTACCGGGAGAGAAGAGCTTCGCCTACATCATCCGCGCTGACCAATCGAAGGAGACTATAAGATCCAAGATAGTCACCAAGATGAAAAAGGGCGATCGGCTTGTGCTTCAGACGGCCGGAGGGGGTGGCTTCGGAAAGCCGGAACATCGCGATCGCAAGTTGCTCGCCCAAGACCTCTTCGACGGTAAGGTTAGTAGGGAACGCGCCATCGATATCTACAAGCTGAACGAAGCGGAGCTGGAATACGCGAGAGCCATGAAGGCCCCAGCCTAACCTTAGCGTATGACAAGGCGGACGCGCTGGCTGCAATTGTCAACTACACGCCTCTATGCCGCGGGCCAGCAACAACACGATTCAATCCACCGATGAGAGATATCAAATGAGCAAGACGAGCTGGCGAGGCATACATAGCGTCCTGGTGACGCCCTTCATGACCGATGGAAGCATCGATTTCGAACGCTTCAAGGAATTTGAGCTCGCAAACATTGCCAACGGCGCCGACGGACTGATTGTCTGCGGCAGCACCGGCGAGTTTTACACTATGACCGTCGAGGAACGCGTCGCCCTGTTTAAAGCAACCGTGGAGGTCGCAGCAGGAAAGGTTCCGGTAATTGCGGGTGTGTCGGACCTTCGCAACGACGTAGTAATGGGATTGTGCGCAGCCGCCGAAGCCGCCGGATGCGACGGTATTCTCGCGCTGCCGCCAATATACGCAAAACCAGACCTAAGGGAGACGGAGCTCTTCTACAAGCGCGTTGCCGCAGCAACGAGACTGCCAATTATGCTGTACAACAGCCCGGCGAGGATTGGGGTGAACATGACCCCTGATCTGATTAGCAAGCTGGCCGATATCGAAAATGTGGTCGCCATCAAGGACTCCTCCGCTGACATCCAGCAGGTGACCGAGTTGTGCGCGAAAGTGAAGGATCGTCTGGCCGTATTTGTCGGGTATGAAACAATGATTCGCGCAGCCCTGCCTGTAGGCTGCGTCGGTGTTGTCGCCATGGCACATCAGCTATCAGGCAAGCTAGTACGCAGCTACTATGACGCGTGCGTTGCCGGTGACATACTGACGATCGATAGGCTCGAGCCTGCGTTGTTCGCGATCTATCGGTGCTTCAAAGCGGGAAGTTTCTACGCTGGCATCAAGACCGTCATGACAATCCTCGGACAACCGGTTGGCGCGCCGCGCGAGCCTCTGCTTCCCTATTCTGACGCCCAGGTGGAGACCGTCACTTCAATCCTGAGATCAGCAGACGTATCCGGCGTCATCGCTTCGGTGGAATAAGCATGTGCTCTGCTCGTATCGTGCTGGGCATAGATTCCCATTCAGCTACAGTTTGCTCAACACACTGTTTCGTTCCAGCGCGATATCCGGGTGGCGAACTCTGATCGCTTATCCGTCACACGATACCGAAGTAAGTACTGAAAGAAGATCAAGATGTATGATGAGAAAATCGAGCTGCTGATCGACGGCGTCTGGCGACAGGCGAGCGACGGCCGGGAGCAGGAACTTATAAACCCTGCAACTGAAGAGGTTCTGGCCAAGGTGCCTTTAGCCAGCGAGGCCGACATCGAAGAAGCACTCGCGGCCGCAGCCAAAGGTTTCAAGGTCTGGCGGGCGATGACCGCGCAGCAGCGCTACCAGATCATGATGAAGGCTGCGGATCTGATAGAGGAACGCGAGCATCAGATCGGCAAGGTCTTAACGCAGGAAAACGGCAAACCGCTTGCCGAGTCCGTACCGGAAGTTCATTTTTCCGCTGATGTGACCCGCTGGTATGCTGAGGAGGGGAAGCGAGCGTATGGCCGCATCGTGCCCGCCCGCCTACCCAATGTACGCCAGATGGTGTTCAAAGAGCCGGTTGGTCCAGTTGCGGCATTCGCGGCCTGGAACTTTCCCGCAAGCAACGTGATCCGCAAGATCGCAGGCGCCTTGGG
>NZ_RZSA01000096.1:0-11178 GCF_003998075.1 Mesorhizobium sp. M2A.F.Ca.ET.037.01.1.1
CGTCCTCGACAGTGCCACCGTTGGCGGCTTGGATGCGCTTGAGAAATACATCGGTCCCTTCGGTCATGATCCAGCCGGGGGAGAGGACGTTGACTCTAACGCCCTTGGAACCCAGCTCCTTGGAGATGGACTTGCTGTAAGTCCGGAGCGCGGCCTTGGCGCTGGCATAGGCGGTGGTTGCGTCGGGGAGCGGCAGGACCGACTGGATGGAGGTGACGTGCACCACCGCGCCGCTGCCCCGCTCGATCATCTGCGGAATCAGGAGCCGGTCGAGACGGACTGTGGCCAGGAGGTTCAGGTTCAGCTCGGAAAGCCAGTACTCGTCCGTCAGGGCGACAAAGCCACCGCCCGGGGTGGTCGAACCACCAAGCACATGCGCGATGATGTCGACGCCACCCAGACGCTCGATCGCCACCCTGGCCAGCATTTCCCCGCCCTCGGCCGTGGTCAGGTCCGCCTGGACGAATTCGACGCTATCGATGGGCTCCAGCGTTCCACGGGCAGATGTAATCACGCGGGCGCCTCCGGCCAGGAAGCGGTCGACAGTGGCGCGGCCCAGACCCTTGGTGCCGCCGCTGATGAGGACGCGTTTTCCCGCGAACTCGGTCGGATCAGCTTTGATGGTCATGCCGTGATCTCCAAAGCCTTGATGGCGTCGTTTTCGAGCGTGAAGCGGTAGGTGAAGCGGATCGGGCTGCCCTTGAACTCGCCATGAGCGGGGCCTTCGACGACCACCTGACCGTCCTCGTGTCGGACGGTATCCGGTGTGAAAATCGCCTTCGCGCCGACCACCGCCTCTTCAAGCAAGTGCTTGATTTCAGCGGCCCCCGAAGAACGGCGCCGTTATCGCGGAGGACCGCCCCGGCTGCGAAGGGTGCCAGCATGCCGTCAACGTCCAGGCGGGCGTTCGCGGCCACATATGCGGCGATTGGAGGTGGTAGTTCGAGCGTCATTGGTCTTGTCCTGCTTGTTGCGATCGCAGCCGCAGCGGCTGGAAGTTTCGTTGCTCCCCAAAATAGCGGTAGACAGGTCGCGCGATAATCAGGACAATTCGGGACGTCTCATCACGAAAGTCGGGATAATTGTGCAAAGTAGCCTGACGGAATTAGACGCAGTTCTCATGGTCGCCCGCCGCGGCAAGTTTCGCACGGCAGCGCGTGAGCTCGGGGTTTCGACGACCGCGCTCAGCAACGCGGTCGGAAAGCTGGAGCGCACGCTTGGCGTACGGCTCTTCAACCGGACGACTCGAAGTGTCTCATTGACGGAGGCCGGCCAGCGGTTCGTCGCGCAGGTCGCTCCGGCCGTGCAGGACATTCATGAGGCGATGGAGGTTGCGCGCTCTCAGCAGGCGATGCCGTCGGGTACGCTGCGCATCAACGCCTTTCCGACAGCGGCGCGAGAGATCTTCACTTCGCTCGTCCTACCGTTCCTGCGCGCGCACCCTCAGGTCCACATCGACATCGTCACAGAGGGCCGCATGGTGGACATTGTCGCAGGCGGCTTCGACCTCGGCGTCCGTAGGATCGACCTCGTGCCGGCCGACATGATCGCGGTCCCGTTGGGTGTCGCGCGGCGCAGTGTCGTCGTGGGCACGCCGACCTACTTGATAACTCATGGGACGCCCCTGGTACCTCAGGATCTCGCCGGGCATTCCTGTCTCCGCGTCCGGCTTCCCGATGGCGCAATCTACCGCTGGCCGTTCGAGAAGGACAGACAATCGGTCCACATCGACGTCCAGGGCGCCATCACCCTCGACGAAGCGAGCCTCGCACGCACCGCGGTCCTCGCGTCCGTGGGTCTGGCCCTGGCGATGGAATCCGACGTGCGAGACGACATCGAGGCAGGCCGCCTTGTGCGCGTGCTTGAGGATTGGACGCCCATTCTGTCGCCGTTGAGCCTCTACTATCCGAGCCGACGCAACCCGACCGCCGCGTTCAAGGCGTTCGTTGACTTCGCGCGGCGGCAAAGTGGAGCCAGCATTAACCCCGACGCCGTCTATAGCTCCGGACGTACAGAGCCCGGTGAGGCCCATGACCCTTCCGGTGCTCGCCGACCTTGAGTACGCTTCGTTCCAGTTCTCGAGAACCCATTCCCGACCCAGCCTGTCCTGGGTCTCAATACAGCCTAGCTGGACACACCGCCCTGCTGGCGGCCAATGCGGCCGAGATGCGTATCCTGAAAACCGGTGGGCAGCTTGAGGCCGTAGCCGAGGGCACGGTCGATGGCGATGTGCGCTATCCAGATAAGCGCCACCGCGGTCGTGAGCGGGCCGGCGAGCAACGCGCCCGCGAGCAGAAGGACCAGTGGGGCAATCAGGATATGCAAGGCGTTATAGGTGACGGCGCCGAGGCGCGGCCCGGCGAGGTAGCCCAGCATCGACAGGTCCGGCGCCAGGATAAGCAGCGCAAACAGCCACCAGGAAAAGTGGGCCATTGCGTAGCAAATGACGGCCAAGGCGGCGACGGTGACCCATTCAAACCGGACGATCAGGTCGACGGGACGCGTCGCCACGGGATCAGTCGCCGCGCTTCGGGCGAAGCCTCACGACGATGTCGACATTGGCGATCTCCATGCCCTCCGGCGGTGCCGGCAGGTTGGAGACGGTGACCGGTCCGCTTTCGATGTCGAAAATCCGGTTCTCGCCCTCGACGTAGAAGTGATGATGGTCGGAGGTGTTGGTGTCGAAATAGGTTTTCGAGCCTTCGACCGCCAGGATGCGCAACAGGCCGGCCTCTGTGAACTGATGGAGCGCGTTATAGACCGTCGCCAATGAAACCGGCACCCCGGCGGCGATCGCCTCTTCGTGCAGTTCCTCGGCCGAAAGGTGGCGGTCGCCCTTGGCGAAAAGCAGATCGGCCAGCGCGATGCGCTGGCGCGTCGGCCTCAGGCCGGCTTCGCGAACCCGCTTGTCCACAGCGACATTTTCCTTCCGGTAGCCCGAATCCATCTCTTCGCTTCGACGCTTGTTGCCCAGCCCATCAACAGGTCCAGAGTGGCAAAAAGACGTCGAAAGCCAAAACCGGACATCAGCCGACATATATTCTGTAGTCTGAATGCGATCAATAGCGCGCATTGACCCGGGCAGGCGCACGGGTTAAGCGCAAACGCCGGTTTCCGGCCGCAAACAGAGTGTGTTAGGAAACCAACGAGAAGGGCGCCCTGCCGCCCGCGAAAGAACACGGGGACGGAAATTTGATGGCGGATCAAAAGTCCAGCTACGATTACGAGGAACTGCTCGCCTGCGCCCGCGGCGACCTGTTCGGGCCGGGCAACGCCCAGCTGCCCTACCCACCTATGCTGATGTTCGACCGCATCACCGAGATCAGCGAGACCGGCGGCGCTTTTGACAAGGGCTTCATCCGCGCCGAATTCGACATCAAGCCGGACCTGTGGTTCTTCGCCTGCCACTTCATCGGCAATCCGATCATGCCAGGCTGCCTCGGCCTCGACGCCATGTGGCAGTTGACGGGTTTTTATCTCGGCTGGCTGGGCGAACCCGGCAAGGGCATGGCGCTTTCGACCGGCGAGGTGAAGTTCAAGGGCATGGTGACGCCGTCGGTGAAGAAGGTGGAGTACGGCGTCGACTTCAAGCGCGTGATGCGCGGCCGGCTGGTGCTCGGCATCGCCGATGGCTGGCTTAAGGCGGATGGCGAACCCATATACGCCGCCACGGATCTGAAGGTCGGCCTGTCCAAACAGTCGGCCGCCTGACCGTTTTTCGCCACGGCGTCCGCGTACCCAATGGGCGCCACGTCAGTTTATTTGCGTATGATCACGGGCGAAAACCGGCTAGGTTTTCCGCCCGGATACGCCGGAAGGAGTTGCGAATGAGACGGGTCGTAGTGACAGGGCTCGGCATTGTGTCGTCGATCGGCAACAATGCCAATGAGGTGCAGAGCTCGCTTTACGATGCCAAATCCGGCATCAGCTTTTCCAATTCCTTCGCCGAGCACGGCTTCCGCTGCCAGGTCTGGGGCGCGCCGACGCTCGATCCTACCCCGATGATCGACCGCCGCGCCATGCGCTTCCTGAGCCAGGGTGCGGCCTGGAACCATGTTGCCATGGACCAGGCGATCGCCGATGCCGGGCTTGGCGAGAGCGACATCACCAATGAGCGGACCGGCATCGTGATGGGGTCCGGCGGACCCTCGACCCGCACCATCGTCGAGGCGGCCGAAACCACGATCAAGAACAACAGCCCCAAGCGCATCGGTCCATTCGCCGTGCCGAAGGCGATGTCGTCGACGGCCTCGGCCACCCTGGCCACATGGTTCAAGATCCATGGCGTCAACTACTCGATCTCGTCGGCGTGCTCGACCTCGGCGCATTGCATCGGCAATGCCTATGAGTTGATCCAGTGGGGCAAGCAGGACATGATGTTCGCCGGCGGCCACGAAGATCTCGACTGGACGATGTCGGACCTTTTCGACGCCATGGGCGCCATGTCGTCGAAGTTCAACGACAAGGCATCGGCCGCTTCGCGCGCCTATGACGTCAACCGCGACGGTTTTGTCATCGCCGGCGGCGCCGGCGTGCTGGTGCTGGAGGAATTGGAGCACGCCAGGGCGCGCGGCGCCAAGATCTATGCCGAGATCGTCGGCTATGGCGCGACATCCGACGGCTACGACATGGTCGCTCCTTCGGGGGAAGGCGCCATCCGCTGCATGCGGCAGGCGCTTGCCACCGTCCCGACCCCGGTCGACTACATCAACACCCACGGCACCTCGACGCCGGTCGGCGATTCCAGGGAAATGGGCGCCATCCGCGAGGTGTTCGGCGACAAGATGCCCTACATCACCTCGACCAAGTCGCTCACCGGCCATTCGCTGGGGGCGGCCGGCGTGCAGGAATCGATCTATTCGATCCTGATGATGCAGGGCGGCTTCATCGGCGAGAGCGCCCATATCGAGGAGCTCGATCCGGAATTCGAGCGCATGCCGATCGTGCGCAAGCGCATCGACAACGCCAAGATCGACACCGTTTTGTCCAATTCCTTCGGTTTCGGTGGCACCAACGCAACGCTGATTTTCCAACGCTATTCCGCATAAGGATCTGCCTTTTATGGAAGGGTTGATGAAGGGCAAGCGCGGGCTTGTCATGGGGGTCGCCAACGATCATTCGATCGCCTGGGGCATCGCCAAGAAATTGTCCGAGCACGGGGCGGAGCTTGCCTTCACCTACCAGGGCGACGCCTTCGGGCGGCGCGTCAAGCCGCTCGCCGAGAAGGTGGGCGCCTCCTTGATCGTGCCTTGCGACGTCGAGGACAGCGCCTCCGTCACCGCGACCTTCGACACCCTCGGCAAGGCCTGGGGCGGGCTGGACTTCGTGGTGCATGCCATCGGCTTTTCCGACAAGAACGAGCTCAAGGGCCTCTACGCCGACACCAGCCGCGACAATTTCGTGCGCACCATGGTGATCTCCTGCTATTCCTTCACCGAGGTCGCCCGCAATGCCGCCGCGCTGATGGGCAATGGCGGCTCGATGATCACGCTGACCTATGCCGGGTCGGTGAGGGTGATGCCGAACTACAATGTCATGGGCGTCGCCAAGGCGGGGCTCGAGGCCAGCGTGCGCTATCTTGCCAATGACTACGGGCCGCGCGGCATCAGGGTGAACGGCATCTCGGCCGGACCGGTGCGTACGCTGGCCGGCTCGGGCGTTTCCGACGCCCGCCATATGTTCTCCTATCAGCAGCGCAACTCGCCTCTGCGGCGCACCGTGACCCTGGACGAAGTCGGCGGCTCGGCGCTTTACCTGCTCTCCGATCTTTCGTCGGGTGTCACCGGCGAAATCCATTATGTGGATTCCGGCTATCACATCGTTTCGATGCCGTCGCTGGAGGAACTGAAGCAGAACGACGGTGGTCGCGAATAGTTCGCTAAGGCAAAGAGCATTTTCCAGTAAAATTGGATGCATCGGCGGAAACTCATCTTAAGGAGGTTTCCGCTACAAGGCCCCTTAATCCAGGGACCTTGCATGTCTCCAGTCAGTAACCCGAAGCGAACACCGCTGTTCCGGCTGATCACCATCGCCAGCTCCGGCATGGGCAGTTTCATCCTCGGATTGTGGGGGCTGCGGTTCGGCTTCGGCGATGGCATGGCCGGCATGCCGGCCGAGACGATGATAGGCGTCATCGCCGCGCTATGCGCCCTTGCCGCCGGCGGTGCGGCGATGTCGTTCTTCGCCGGCGTCGATGAATCGGTGGCCTATGTCGTCAAGGAAACCAATTTCGACAAGCTGACGGGGCTTCTGTCGCGCCAGGCCATGGTCGGCAAGATAGCCGATGCCGCCTCGGAGACGATCCGAACCGGCGAGCCGGTGTTCCTGATCGACATCGATATCGACCGATTCAAGCAGATCAACGACGCCATCGGCTACAGCCATGGCGACGACCTTGTCCGTGCCTTCACCAGCAGGCTGAAGGAGAGCATGCCGAAGGATGCGGTGATCGGGCGCATCGGCGCCGGCGAGTTCGGCGTCCTGCTGCCGGACCGCGATATCCGTGGTTCGATCGAGCGGCTGATCGAAAAGCTCATCAACGATATGATGGAGCCTTATCAGTTGCAGACCCACCTGCAGTCGGTCAGCCTGTCGGTAGGCATCGTGGCGATGCCGAAGGACGGGGTCGACCCGGTTCTGGTCCTGCGCCGTTCGAACCTTGCGCTGCAAAATGCGCGGGCCAGCGGCGTCGGCAACTGGTCTGTCTTCCACGCCGACATGGGCCGCGTGGCCGACTATCGGCAATGGATCGAATCGGAGCTGAAGACCGCTTTCGACCGCGGCGACTTCAGTCTCCATTACCAGCCGCAGCTCAATCTGCCGAGCGGCCGCGTCGTCGGCTACGAGGCGCTGATCCGCTGGAAGCATCCGGAGCGCGGCATGATTCCGCCGATGGAGTTCATTCCGATCGCCGAGGAAACCGGCATGATCAATCCAATCGGCGAATGGGTGCTGCGCAAGGCCTGCAGCGACGCCAAGCATCTGCCGCAGGACTGCTTCGTCGCCGTCAACATCTCGCCGGTCCAGTTCATGACCAGGGATTTCGTCGGCATCGTGCGCGAGGTGATGGAATCGACCGGCATCAAGCCGTCGCGGCTGGAGCTCGAGGTCACCGAGACGGCGATGATGCAGGATCGCGACCGCGCCGCCGCGATCCTGGACCAGCTTGCCGAGATGGGGATTTCGGTGGCCGTCGACGATTTCGGAACAGGCTATTCCAATTTGAGCTACCTGATCGACTTCTCCTTCGGCAAGCTGAAGATCGACCGTTCCTTCGTCAGCCGCATCGACACCGACTCCGGTTCCGGCGCGATCGTCTCGACCATTGTCGGGCTGTCGCGGGCGCTGGGCGTCGGCATCATCGCCGAAGGCGTGGAAACCGAGAACCAGGCTACGCTGCTCAGGGCCGCGGGCTGCGAGGTGGTCCAGGGCTATCTGTTCGGCAGGCCGGCGCCACTCACGGACGAACTCGGCGAAGCGCGGCCTGCTTTCGGCACCCGCGAGCCCGCACGGATCGTCAGCCTACAGTAAACCAGCACGCAACAGTATTTCAGCGGCGCGCCGACAACACCTTGAACATGCCGTCGCGGGCGATCTCGGTATGGCTGGCAAAGGCCGCGGACAGCACCTGTTCATAGGGAAGCTGGCGATTGGCGACCATGAACAGGCGGCCGCCCGGTTTCAGCGCCTTCGACGCCGCGCGGATCATGCCGGCGCCAATGCCGGGCTCGGCGGCTCGGCCGCTGTGGAAAGGCGGGTTCATGACGATGGCGTCGTAGCGTCGATCGACCGCCTCGGTGAGAAGATCGATCCAGAAGAAGCGCGGCTCGATGGCGCCACGGACATTCAACCTGGCTGCTTTCAGGGCTTCGAAGTCCGCTTCATAGAGATCGAGCGTGGTGAGGCTCTGGGAGCGCTGCAGGACCTCCGCCGCCAGATAACCCCAGCCCGCGCAGAGATCAGCGATATTGCCTTTGAGATCATCAGGCAGGCTGGCGGCCAGCAGTTTCGAACCGGCGTCAATCCTGTCAAACGAGAACATGCCAGGCGCGGTTTTGAAACCGCCCCCAACAACAAGGTCGGGGTTGCCGGCGCGCAGCGTCTCGGCTGCTTCCGTGCCGGCCCGCCGGAACCAGAAGGCAACGCCGTGATGCTTCGGCAGATGGCCTTCGAGCGGCGCCAGCGCGTTGATCCGCTTGCGCAGGCTGTCGGTGCCGTCATCCTTGCCACCCGCGACGGCGATCAGCCCGCCCGGCGCGACACGCTCGAGTGCTTCGGCGATGCGCAACTCATTCTGACCGCGATGACGGCCGGCGAGCACGAGAGCCATGTCGTAACCCTGTCCTTCCACTCGCGGCGTGACCGTGTAGCCGGAAGCCTGCAAGGCGCGGAAATGCGGTCGAAAGCCCTGCACGAGATGCAGCGCCGCATCGAATCCTTCGGGCAAGCGGAAGCCGGGCTCGGCGCCCAGAAAGAGAACGCGGGCCTCCTTGCGCGGCAAAGGCAGCGCCTCGGCCTCGAACGGGTAGAACAGCGTCTTCAGCGGCTCGGCGGCCATTCATCCACCTCGAAACAAAACGGGCGCGACCTTGCGGCGCGCCCGTCTTAGACTATCCAGCCAGACCGATCAGGCGGCGTCTTCCTCGCCTTCGGCCTTCTTCTTCTCCTGGACGATTTCCTTGCCGGTCGCCTGGTCGACGACCTTCATCGACAGGCGAACCTTGCCGCGCTCGTCGAAGCCCATCAGCTTGACCCAAACCTTGTCGCCTTCCTTGACGACATCGGAGGTCTTGGCGACGCGCTCATTGGCGAGCTGCGAGATGTGAACGAGACCGTCGCGCGGGCCGAAGAAGTTGACGAACGCGCCGAAGTCGGCCGTCTTGACGACTGTGCCTTCGTAGATCTCGCCGACTTCCGGCTCGGCGACGATGGTGTGGATCCACTTCTTCGCCGCCTCGATCTCCTTGGCGTTGGCCGAAGCGATCTTGACCGTGCCGTCGTCCTCGATGTTGATCTTGGCGCCGGTCTTCTCGACGATCTCGCGGATCACCTTGCCGCCGGAGCCGATGACGTCGCGGATCTTGTCGGTCGGGATATGCATGACCTCGATGCGCGGCGCGAACTCGCCGAGCTCGGCGCGGGCGCCGGACAGCGCATGCGCCATCTCGCCGAGGATATGCAGGCGGCCGTCCTTGGCCTGGGCAAGCGCGATGCCCATGATCTCCTCGGTGATGCCATCGATCTTGATGTCCATCTGCAGCGAGGTGACGCCATTGGCGGTGCCGGCGACCTTGAAGTCCATGTCGCCGAGATGGTCCTCGTCACCGAGGATGTCGGAGAGCACCGCGAAGCGCTCGCCTTCCTTGATCAGGCCCATGGCGATGCCGGCGACCGGCTTGGCCAGCGGAACGCCCGCGTCCATCAGCGCCAGCGAGGTGCCGCAGACGGTCGCCATCGACGACGAACCATTGGATTCGGTGATCTCCGAGACGACGCGCAGCGTGTAGGGGAACTGTTCCGCCGAAGGCAGCATCGGATGGATGGCGCGCCAGGCGAGCTTGCCGTGGCCGATTTCGCGGCGGCCCGGCGAGCCCATGCGGCCGGTCTCGCCGACCGAGTAGGGCGGGAAGTTGTAATGGAGAAGGAACTTCTCCTTGTACATGCCGGTGAGCGAATCGACATATTGCTCGTCCTCACCGGTGCCCAGAGTGGCAACCACCAGCGCCTGGGTCTCGCCGCGGGTGAACAGCGCCGAACCGTGGGTGCGCGGCAGGACGCCGACTTCCGAGACGATCTTACGCACGGTCTTGAGGTCACGGCCGTCGATGCGCGAGCCGGTGTCGAGGATGTTCCAGCGCACAACCTTGGCCTGGAGCTCCTTGAAGACGCTGCCGATCTGCTCGGAAGTGTACTTGGCTTCCTCGCCCTCGGCCGGAGCGAAGGCGGCCTTGACCTTGGCCTTGACGGCATCGACCGCGGCATAGCGCGCCTGCTTGTCGATGATCTTGTAGGCGTCGCGGAGCTCGTCTCCGACGACCTTCAGCATCTCGGCTTCGAGCGCGGAGTAATCCGGCGCCATGAAGTCGCGCGGCTCCTTGGCAGCGACCTCGGCCAGCTTGATGATCGCCTCAATCACCGGCTGGAAGCTCTTGTGGCCGAACACGACGGCGCCGAGCATCAGGTCCTCGGAGAGTTCCTTGGCCTCGGATTCGACCATCAGCACGGCGTCGGCGGTACCGGCGACGACGAGGTCGAGCTTGGATTCCTGCATCTCGTCGATATGCGGATTGAGCACATATTCGCCGTTGATGTAGCCGACGCGGGCGCCGCCGATCGGGCCCATGAAGGGCACGCCCGAGAGCGTAAGCGCGGCGGAGGTGGCGACGATCGACAGGATGTCCGGATCATTCTCGAGATCATGCTGGACGACGGTGACGACGATCTGGGTGTCGTTCTTGTAGCCGTCGGCGAAAAGCGGGCGGATCGGGCGGTCGATCAGGCGGGAAACCAGCGTTTCCTTTTCGCTCGGACGGCCCTCGCGCTTGAAGTAGCCGCCCGGGATCTTGCCGGCGGCATAGGTCTTTTCCTGGTAGTTGACGGTGAGCGGGAAGAAATCGAGGCCGGGCTTCGGCTCCTTCATCGAGACGACAGTGGCCAGAACCACGGTCTCGCCATAGGTGGCCAGCACCGCGCCGTCAGCCTGGCGGGCGATCTTGCCGGTCTCCAGGATGAGCGGACGGCCGCCCCATTCGATTTCCACTTTGTGATGATTGAACATATCTTGTCCTTCATATGCGGAAAGGGCCGCACCGTCCTAACGGTCGCGGGTTCTCCCTTCCCTGGCTTCCTTCGGGCAGTCACGGGCAAGACAACGGGAAGCTCGATAGATTCGGCTCAAGGCCGAGCGAGCATCCTGCAATCCTGCCCCACGACCGTCCATGGGCGGTTCCGGATAGCCCTCTGCGGTCCGGAACACGATTGGCCGGCTGGTCGGCCGGCCTTGCGCTTGACGCCGGAAACGCTGTTTCCGGAACGCGCCATGCGCGCAGGCGAATTTCCTTTTCAGCATTGCGGCAGCGGACTATCCGATGCGCCAATGCGCGACCGGCGGGCCCCCTTGGAGAGCCCGCCGGTCAATTGGTCAGCGACGGAGACCGAGCTTGTCGATCAGCGTCTGGT
>NZ_RZSA01000970.1:0-2415 GCF_003998075.1 Mesorhizobium sp. M2A.F.Ca.ET.037.01.1.1
CCCCGTTCACGGGGAGAAGGTGCCCGAAGGGCGGATGAGGGGCGGCGCGGCATTCGAAGGGACCGCGCCGCCTCCCGATCCGATTGTTGGAACAAACCTCGCAGCCTCGGCGCTGCCCCTCATTGTCCTGCCGGACATTTCTCCCCGTATAGTGACGGGGAGAAAGGGCTGGTTTCGCCGCTTCGCCAAACAAAAAAAGGCAGCGCCAGATTCTGGCGCCGCCGTTTTGTTGTTGCTGTATGTGCGGTGGCTTTACGCCGCCGGCTGCGCCTCGATGGTGCGCAGCGCCTGCATCTGACGCTTGGCGGCGGCCTTGACCGCGTCCTGCACCTTCTCGAAGGCGCGCACCTCGATCTGGCGCACGCGCTCGCGGCTGATGTCGAACTCGGCCGAGAGCTCTTCCAGGGTCAGCGGCTCTTCGGCAAGGCGGCGCGCCTCGAAGATGCGCCGCTCGCGGTCGTTGAGCACCGACAGAGCGCCCGACAGCATGGCGCGCCGGCTTTCCAGCTCGTCCTGCTCGATCAGCATCTCTTCCTGGCTTTCGTGGTCGTCGACCAGCCAGTCCTGCCATTCGCCAGACTCGCCCTCGCTCGCCCGGATCGGGGCGTTGAGCGAAGCGTCGCCCGACAGGCGGCGGTTCATCGACACCACTTCCGCCTCGGAAACGTTGAGGCGGGTGGCGATCTCGGCAATCTGGTCGGGCTTCAGGTCGCCATCATCGAGCGCCTGGATCTTGCCCTTCACCTTGCGCAGGTTGAAGAACAGACGCTTCTGGTTGGCGGTGGTGCCCATCTTGACCAGGCTCCACGAGCGCAGGATGTATTCCTGGATCGAGGCCTTGATCCACCACATGGCATAGGTGGCGAGCCGGAAACCACGCTCCGGTTCGAATTTCTTAACGGCCTGCATGAGGCCGACATTGCCTTCCGAGATCACCTCGCCGATCGGCAGGCCGTAGCCGCGATAGCCCATGGCAATCTTGGCGACGAGCCGCAAATGGCTGGTGACGAGCTTGTGCGCAGCCGTGGTGTCCTGATGCTCGGCGTAGCGTTTCGCGAGCATGTACTCTTCCTGCGGCTGAAGCATCGGAAAGCGGCGGATTTCTTCCAGGTAACGGGCGAGACCGCCTTCACCGGAAACAATACTGGGTAATGATTGGGCCATGATAGCGCCCCCTCTCTCTTTGGAGTGGATGCCCCCGAAACGCGGCGGGCACACGTCACGGATGCCAAAGGCTCATCCGCGACAACTTCTGTATATAGGAACAAAACCAGAAAAGACAGGCATTTGTTCAACGCTAAACAGTCTGTCACGTTGAAGTGAACAACGCCGGTCAGGTTTTTTGATGGCTGGTTTGCAGCTTGTTGGCGGGTCGGTTCAAAGTTTTCGGAAGTCGACGACGAGTTCCTCCATGTCTCCCGGTATCGGCGCTTCGAACCTCATCGTTAGATGGGTGGTCGGGTGCTCGAATTCAAGGAGCCAGGCATGCAGGGCCTGCCGTGGAAAGGCTTTGACCTTGGTTTTCAAGGGTTCCGGCAGCCGGTTGGCTTTGGTGCGGAACGCCTGGCCGTAGTCCGGATCGCCGACAACCGGATGGCCGATATGGGCCATGTGGACGCGGATCTGGTGGGTGCGGCCGGTCTCCAGCCGGCATTCGACGAGGCTCGCGGTGGCGAAAGCCTGCTGTCCTTCGCCGAAGCGCTCGACGACGCTGAAATGAGTGACGGCATGGCGGGCATCGTCGCGGCCCTCGGGAACGACGGCACGGCGGACGCGGTCGGCGGCTCGGCCGAGATGGGCGTCGATCGTGCCGGTCGGCCGCTGCGGAATGCCCCAGACCAGCGCCAGATAGGCGCGTTCGAGATCGCCGGTGCGGCCGTGATCGGCAAAGGCTTCCGACAGGGCCTTATGCGCCCGGTCGGTCTTGGCCACCACCATGACGCCGCTGGTTTCCTTGTCCAACCGGTGGACGATACCAGGCCGTTTGACGCCGCCGATGCCGGACAGGCTGTCGCCGCAATGATGGATCAGCGCATTGACCAGCGTGCCGGTCCAGTTGCCGGCGCCGGGATGCACGACCAGCCCCGCCGGCTTGTTGATCACGATCAGCTCGTCGTCCTCGTAGAGGATGTCGAGGGGAATGTCCTCGCCTTGCGGTTCGGCCGGCTCGGGCGCGGGCACCAGAATCTCGATCCGCTCACCGGCGATCAGCTTGCGCTTGGTTTCCAGCACCGGCTTGCCGGCGATGGAGACAGCCCCCTGTTTGATCAGCGCCTGCACGCGGCTGCGCGAAAGCTCCGGCCCGAGCCTGGCGGCGAGCCACTGGTCGAGGCGCTGCCCGGCGGCGTCGGCGCCGGCTTCGAGCGCGACGGCTTCGCCGGATTCCTCGTCCGCCGATTCGTCCTCTATCAATAT
>NZ_RZSA01000971.1:0-2415 GCF_003998075.1 Mesorhizobium sp. M2A.F.Ca.ET.037.01.1.1
ATCCTCGACGCCTCGGATCTCATTCTCATAGCCGCCCAGCCGGACATAATCGTCGCGGCGCATGGTGAACTCGATCGGCGCGACCAGAGCCGGCGTCGGCACATAGCCGAAGGCGCCTTCCGGCACGCGGGTGACGTCGACCATCAGCGTGATGCCGCCGCCCGGCCAGACATAGACCGGCGCGCCGCCCACCGTCACGTAGGTCCTCAAGCCCTGCACCGAGCGCGTGAGGTTGACGGGGTTTTCGGTGACGCCGGCGCGCAGCGAGCCGCCGGCGCCGCCGATGAAGAGAACGGTGCAGAGCGCCGGCTCGCAATTGTCCTCGATCAGGCCGACCGACTTCTGCAGCCGCTCCGGAAACGGTTTTTGGACCGGCTTCAGCTCGTCGTCCAGCTCGTAATAGGCGAACTGCTCGCCGGTGGTCGACACCATCAGCAGCGACAGGCCGGGGCGCGCGCCCTTCTTGGCGTTCCAGTCGCCGAGGATCGACAGCGGGTCGGAAATCGTCGTGCCGCCCCAGCCGAGGCCGGGCTCAGACACCTTGAAATAACGGCCGGGCGTCGAACGGCGGCCGATGATCTTTATGCCGGTGTCTTCCCAGCCCAGCACCTTGCCGGCCTGATGCTCCGAGACGACGCCGGTGATGTGGTCGTCGACCACAACGACTTCGTCGACGAGACCGCGCCATTGCGTGGCGAACATGCCGATGGTGGCCGAGCCGCAGCCGACGCGCATGCGGTGCTCGACCTTGCCGTCGATGACCGGCGATTTGCCGGCTTCGACGATCACCGTGGCGCCGCCGTCGATGGTGAGCTCGACCGGCTTGCGGTTGCAGAGGTTAAGCAGCGCGTCGCAAGTGGCGCGGCCTTCCTGCTTGGAGCCGCCGGTCAAATGATGGACGCCGCCTAGCGACAGCATCTGCGAGCCGTATTCGCCTGTGGTGACATGGCCGATCGCCTCGCCTTGCGAGCGCACGATTGCCGACTCGTCGCCGATATGGCGGTCGGTGTCGATCTTCACCTTGACGCCGCAGTAGGAGAATATTCCTTCGGTGACGACGGTGACGAGATCGACGCCCTCGACCTCCTGGCTGACGATGAAGGGCGCCGGCTTGTAGTCCGGATAGGTGGTTCCGGCGCCGATCGCGGTGACGAAGCGCCTTCCGGTGTTGACCAGCTCGCCGTTCCAGGCCTCGCCCTCGGCAACGAAAGGCACGACCGCGCCGCCGGTCTCGGCGGCATGGTCGAGGATGGTTAGCGGATCCATGCGCACGATGCGGCCGCCGACATTGCCGTAGCGGTCGCAGGCGCCGGTGCGTCCGTCGGCGATGTAGCACATGACCGGACAGGCATCGCAGCGGATCTTCTCCGCCACCTGCTTCTCGCCGGGATCATGGGTTTCGAAACGTTCGGCAAGCTCGCTCATCGGCGCGCCTCCTTCTCGCGGATCGCCGCCAGGATGCGGCTCGGCGTCGCCGGCACCTTGGTGACCAGGACGCCTGTGGCATGGCGGATGGCATTGAGGATCGCCGGCGCGGTGGGGATCAGCACATGCTCGCCAAGGCCCTTGGCGCCGAAGGGTCCTTCCGGATCCGGAACCTCGACCAATATGTGCTCGACCGGCGGCACGTCTCCGATGGTCGGGATGAGGTAATCGTGCAAATTCTCGGTGCGGCCGGGGATGTATTCCTCCATCAGCGCCATGCCGATGCCCTGCGCGATGCCGCCCTCGATCTGGCCTTCGACCAGCACGGGATTGATCGCCTTGCCGACATCATGCGCGGCGGTGATCTTGATGAGCTTCACGGTGCCCAGCTTGAGATCGACCTCGAGCTCGGCGATCTGCGCGCCATAGCCATAGACGGCATAGGGTTTGCCTTGCCCCTTGGCGTCGAGCGGCAGTGTGGGCGGGTCATAGGTTTCCTCGGCGGCGAAGACGAGACCGTCTGCATCGGCCTTCAGCGCCGCAAGATCGATGCGCCGCGCGGCATCGCCTTCGCGGATGGAGAGGCTGTCGCCGTCGAGCATGATCGTCGCTTCGCCCGAGACGTTGGCGTAGCGCAGGATCTTTTCGCGCAAGGCGCGGCCCGCCTTCTCCGCCGCCTTGCCCGTTACAAAAGTCTGGCGCGAGGCGGATGTTTTGCCGGCGTCGGGCGTGATGGCGGTGTCGGCGCTCTTCAGCTTGAACCTGTCCAGCGGCAGGCCGAGGGCGTCGGCGCAGATCTGGGTGATCACCGTGTTGGAGCCCTGGCCGACATCGACGGCGCCCTGGTGCAGGATCACCTCGCCGGAGGCCGAGATGCCGACCTTGATGGTGGAGGGATTGGGCAGCGAAGTGTTGCCGCAGCCATACCAGCAGGAGGCGACGCCGACGCCGCGCCCGCTTGCCGAATTGGCGGCGTTGAAGGCTTCCGCG
>NZ_RZSA01000972.1:0-2414 GCF_003998075.1 Mesorhizobium sp. M2A.F.Ca.ET.037.01.1.1
AGCCGGCACCGCGCTCGACCGCATCGTCGGGCTGGAGCTCGGCGCCGACGATTACATCGTCAAGCCGTACGAATTGCGCGAGGTGCTGGCGCGGGTGCGCAGCGTTTTGCGCCGCGTGCCGCAGCCGGCCGAGCCGCAAGCCGCAAAGGCCGAGACCGGCAATCGGCGTTTCATGAATTTCGGCGGCTTTCAGGCCGATTTCGACGGTCGCCTGGTCACCGCCGCCAATGGCGCGGTGATCGAGATGGCCAAGAGCGAATTCGACGTGCTCGAGGTTTTCCTCACCCGCGCCAACCGCCTCCTGACGCGCGCGGCGATTTCGGAAGCCATCGGCTTCGTCGAGGACCCGGAATCGTCACGCGCGGTCGACATCCGCATCATGCGGCTGCGAAAGAAGATCGAGGCCGACCCAGCCAATCCGAAATTCCTGCGCACGGTGCGCGGCGAAGGCTATATCTTCTCGCTGCCGAATGGCGACGCCAACTAAAGCAATTCCAGGAAAAGTGTGAGTGGTAGGCTCGGCGGTTTCGCCGTAGCCTTCCGTCCGGAATTGCGTCAAAACAAAGCGATAGAGCGGTTCGCCGTTTCCGCGGGAACGAAGGGTGCTCTGAACGACCGACGTCCGGGCCTGGAATTTACCATGACTGCCGATGCAGCACGCACCGATACGCATGCCTCGCGCCCGGGCGGCGCAGCGATGGCGGCCGTGCATGTCGTGCGCCGCCTGCGCGAGGCGGGCGACTGGCAGCGCGAGATGGACGGCATACTGGAGACGGTGTGCCGCAAGATGGATTGCCAGCGCGGCATTCTCTTCCGGCTGCGTGAATTGCCGGGCGAAGGTTTCGCCCAGTCGGTCGCCGCCTACTGGATCGACCCCGACTCCGGCGGCGACCTGGCCTCGCCCACGGTGATAATGCAGTCGATCATCAACTCGGATACCTTGCTGGAGCGCCTGCAGGAAGACGAGCGGCAGGGCAAGATCTTCTCCGGCCACACACGCAACTTGGACGGTTTCCTGCGGGACGACTTCGAGAAGCAGAGCATCAAGTCGTTCCTGTCCGTCTCCGTTTTCGCGCATGGCCACCTCTGGGGCACGCTGGCGGTCAACGACTGCGTCGCCGAGCGCGAATGGACGGATGAGGAAGAGGCGACGCTGCACATCATCGCTCTGGCCATCGGCGACGCCATCGAGCGCTCGCCATCCGAGGCGCATGCCAGCGAGGTGATCCGCCGCACCATGCTGCAGGCCTCCCTAGACGCCATCATCGTCATCGACGAGACGGGCTCGATCATCGAGTTCAATCCGGCCGCCGAGAAGATGTTCGGCTTCCAGCGCAGCTCGATCCTCGGCAAGGACCTGCTCGATACCATCGTTCCGATATATTACCGCAAGGGCTACGCCTCGGGTGCCGAATACATGGCGGGCCGCGGCGCGCCGATGGTCGGCCAGCGCCTGGAGACCGTCACCCAGAACGCAGCCGGCGAGATTTTCCCGATCGAGCTGACGGCGACGGAGATGCGCGTTGCCGACCGCCGCCTGATCTTCGGCTCGATCCGCGACCTGCGCGAAAAGCTGCAGGCCGAGGAGGAGATCAACCGCCAGCGCGAGAAGCTGCACCAGAACGAGAAGATGGCGGCGATGGGCTCGCTGCTCGCCGGGGTCTCGCACGAGCTCAACAACCCGCTGGCAGTGGTGGTGGCGCAGTCGACGCTGCTGCACGAATTCGCCGGCGATCCGCAGACCAAGGTGCGCGCCGAGAAGGTGCGCGCGGCCGCCGAGCGCTGCGGCCGCATCGTCAAGAGCTTCCTGTCGATGGTGCGGCTGCACCCGACCGAGCAGGCCGAGACCGATCTCAACCAGGTGATGCGCTCGGCGCTCGAAGTCACCGCCTATGGTGCCCGCTCCAGCGGCATCATCATCGACACCGATTTCGCCACCGGGCCGCTGCTTGCCATGGCCGACGCCGACCATATCACCCAGGTGGCGGCGAACTTCCTCATCAACAGCCAGCATGCGCTGGCCGGCATCACCGGCGAGCGGATCATCAAGGTGCGGACATTCCGCAACGAGCACGGCAATCCGGGCTTCTCCGTCGAGGACAACGGCCCGGGCATTCCCGAGGCGATCCGCGCGCGAATCTTCGAATCCTATTTCACCACCAAGCCGGTCGGGGTTGGCACCGGCATCGGCCTGTCGATCTCGAAGTCGATCGTCGAGCGCCACAACGGCAACATCTGGTTCGAGGAAGTGCAACCGACCGGCGCGCGCTTCGTCGTGCAATTGCCGGCGATTGCCGGCGGTGCCGCAAGCGCGGGTGAAGGGCCGGCGCGCTCGAGCGGGTTGCGCCATGCGTTGATCATCGACGACGAGCCCGACGTCGCGGGCTCGCTTTCGGATATACTGGAGCTGATGG
>NZ_RZSA01000973.1:0-2405 GCF_003998075.1 Mesorhizobium sp. M2A.F.Ca.ET.037.01.1.1
CAGATAGGTGGTGATGGAGTCGCCGGAGAAATAATTGATGATCAGCGGCATCAGCTGGCTGTTGCGCAGCGGCTCCGACGCCTGGCCGATCATCTCCAGAGACAGGATCAGCAGGCCGACGCCGATCAGGATGCGGCCCGTCTGCCGCCAATCCCGCCGCTCGGTGGCCATGAACATGACCGTGCCAGCGATCAGGCAGAGCGGCACCAAAAGCGTCAGATCGAAGGTGAGCAGCTTGGCCACCAGCGCCGAACCGATCTCGGCGCCGCGCACCGCCAGTTGTCCGGCGGCGCCCGAAACGATGCCGGCGCCGGCGAAGGAGCCGACCAGCAGCGTCACCGCGGTTGAGCTCTGCAGCGCGACCGCCAGGCCGCAGCCTGTGAGCACCGCCATGACCGGATTGCGCATGGTGGCGCGCAGCCTGTGGCGCAGCACGTCACCATAGGCGCGCTCGACCCCTGTCTTCACCATGCGGGTGGCGAACAGCATCAGCGCCACCGCGCCGGCAAGGTGCAGGAGGACGACGGAGCCGCTCACAGCCAACCCCGCGGGGTAGCTCTGGCAGCGCGGAGAGAGGTACGAATCTTAGCCATCTCGAGGCCTGGAAATACACCAATTAAGATTAGCCGGATAATAGATTTTGTAATGCGGGGATCGTCTCCGCTCGACGGCGCATGTCGGAAATGAACGGAAAAGGCATTGGTTGCATGCGCCTGGCGGCTGCGCTTCGCTTCATGCTGCCCAACGCTTGGCGGCGTGGCCCGGGAAATCCGCAGCGTTGTTGAAGCGGCTTGAGCAAGCATCGGAAATCATTACAGAATTGTAATTCTAACGTTCAGTTTCGGTTCATCCGCTGGCGGTTACTCCTGCGTCTATCGACAACAAGGAGTACCGACCATGAAGCGTCTCATACTTTCCGCCGTCACCGCCTCGATGCTGGCCGCCTCGGCCTTCTCCGGCCAGGCCGCGCCGCTCGCCCAGCCGAGCGCGCCGCAGTCGAATTACACGCAGGTCGACTGGCAGAAGCCCGGCCGGCATGTCGACAAGCGGGTCGTCTTGAAGAAGAAGGTCGTAGTTAGGCGCAGCCACTGGCGCAATGGCCAGAAGTATTCCAACTGGAGGCGCCACCAGTCGATCCGCGACTGGCACCGCTACGGCCTGCGCCGCCCGGGCCCCGGCCAGGAGTGGATCCGCGTCGGCAACGATTATGTGCTGGTCAGCATCCTTTCCGGCATCATCTTCGGCGCCATCGCCGCGCGCTAATCCCGGCAATCCGGAAATTCAGAAGGCGGCCATCCGGCCGTCTTCTTTTGGTCTGTGAAAAGCGGGTACGATGGGCCCGACAGAGTCGCAGCGCCCGGCCGGCTTGATTATATGGAGGGCAAACGAGCTTTCTTAGATGCGCTTTCCGCCCGCCTTCCTCGACGAGATACGCGACCGCGTGCCGATTTCATCGGTGATCGGCACGCGTGTCGCGTGGGACAGGAAGAAGACCAACGCGTCGCGCGGCGACTATTGGGCCTGCTGCCCGTTCCACGGCGAGAAAAGCCCGTCCTTCCACTGCGAGGACAAGAAGGGCCGTTATCACTGCTTCGGCTGCTCGGTTTCGGGCGATCATTTCAAGTTCCTCACCGAGCTAGACGGCATGAGCTTCCCCGAGGCGGTCGAGAAGATCGCCGAAATGGCCGGCGTGCCGATGCCGGTGCGCGATGAACGGGAAGAACGGCGCGAGAAGGAGCGCGCCAGCCTGACTGAGGTGATGGAGATGGCGACCGCCTTCTTCCAGGAGCGACTGCAGAGCGCCGACGGTGCTAAAGCCCGTGCGTATCTCAGGGAGCGCGGACTGACGTCGGCGACGCAGCAATCGTTCCGGCTGGGCTATGCGCCCGACAGCCGCAACGCCTTGAAAGAGCATCTCGCCGCCAAGGGCGTGCCGAAGGCCGATATCGAGGCTTGCGGCCTGGTGCGGCACGGCGAAGACATTCCGGTTTCCTATGACTGGTTCCGCGACCGCATCATGTTCCCCATCCCGGATTCGCGCGGCAAGATCATCGCCTTCGGCGGGCGGGCGCTGGCGCCCGATGCCTTGGCCAAATACATGAACTCGCCCGACACCGAGCTCTTCCACAAGGGCAACGTGCTCTACAATTTCGCCCGCGCCCGCAAGGCACTCGCCAAGGGCGGCACGGTGATCGCGGTCGAAGGCTATATGGACGTCATCGCGCTGGCGCAGGCCGGGTTCGAGAATGCCGTGGCGCCGCTCGGCACCGCGCTCACCGAAAACCAGCTCGAGCTGTTGTGGCGCATGGCGCCCGAGCCGGTGCTTTGCTTCGACGGCGACCAGGCCGGGCTGAAGGCGGCGTGGCGGGCGGCCGACATGGCGCTGCCTTCGGTCCAGCCGGAAC
>NZ_RZSA01000974.1:0-2389 GCF_003998075.1 Mesorhizobium sp. M2A.F.Ca.ET.037.01.1.1
ATCATGTATCATCCCCGCACAATAGCGTTGGGATTGCAGGAGGAACATGCAGCCCATCATCGGTGTGGTTGCCGACGATCTCACAGGCGGCATGGAAACGGCAGCGATGCTGGTGGCTCTCGGCGTCGACTGCGGTTTCGTGACCAGGCCTGCCTTGGTCCACCATTTCGCCAACTCGCCCGCCGTGGTCGTCGCGCAAAAGACCCGCGTCGTTCCCGCCGCCGAGGCCGTGCGGAAATCGGAAGACGCGGCACAGCAGCTTCTCGACATCGGCGCGAGACGGCTGTTCTTCAAATATTGCGCCACCTTCGATTCCACCGATGACGGCAATATCGGCCCGGTGGCCGACAGCCTGCTTGCCCTGACGCGGGCCACGCATACCGGCTTCTGCCCGAGTTCCGGCGATCTCGCGCGCAGTGTCTTCCAGGGCCATCTCTTCGTCGGCGCGCAGCTCGTTTCGGAATCGCCGAAACGGCACGATCCGCTGACCCCGATGACCGATCCCAGCCTGGTGCGCGTGTTGCAGCGGCAGTCGAAACTCGCCGTCGGGCTGTTGCCGCACAATGTCGTGCGGGCAGAGCCATCCACCCGCCGCGCTTATCTCGACCATCTGGTCGCGCAAGGCGTGCGGCACGTCATCATGGACGCCATCTATGCGGACGATCTTGCCGCGGTCGCAGCACTCACCGTCGATTGGCCGCTGATGACCGGCAACGCGCCGGTCATCCGCCACTACCCCGCGCTCTGGCGTGAGCGCGGCTGGCTGGACGACGCGCCGCCCAAGCGGCCGCTGCCGGCGGTCGAAAGCCCCGGTGTCGTGCTGGCAGGCAGTTGCGCGGAACGCACGCTCGAGCAGCTCACTGCGTTCGAGCACGCAAGGCCGGTGCACCGTATCGACATCGCTGCGGTCGCGAGCGTCGATGCGGCGGTTCAGCAGGCGCTCGGCTGGTCGGGCACGCATATCGACGGCGGTCCGATCGCGATTGCCACCTCCGCCGGCCCGGAACAGGTCAGAACCGCGCAGGCAAGACATGGGCGCGAAGGCGCAGCAAGTGTCGCCGAGGCTATTCTTGGCCGGCTCTCCGTAGAACTGCGCAAGCGCGGCGTCCGGCGCTTCCTCGTCGCAGGCGGCGAGACGTCCGGATCGGTTGTCGAGCAGCTTGGAATAGATCGCCTGAGGATCGGCGCCTACCAAGGGCCCGGCATCGCGCGCGCGACAACGGAAGAAGGCGAGATCGTCGCGCTCAGCCTCAAATCCGGAAAGCTTGGGCCACCGGACATGTTCCTGCCGACGCTGGAATCCATGCGGCATCCGGAGCACTGAGGTGACGATGGACGAAGACACACCTCGCCAGGCAATCGTCGACACCGTGAGGCGCCTGCAGGACAAAGGCTTCAATCACGGCAACAGCGGCAATGTGAGCTGCCGCCTTGCCGGCGGCATGCTGATCACGCCTACCGGGGCAAACAGCGCCAATCTCACGCCGTCCAGGCTTGTCCGCGTCGAAGACGACGGCAGCATGATCGGCGGCGTTCCATCGAGCGAATGGCACATGCACGCCGCGATCCTCGACGCCTACCCGGTCGCCAATGCGGTGATCCATACCCATGCCGATGCCTGTGTGGCGCTGGGATGCCTGCGCAAGCCGCTGCCGTCGTTCCACTACATGGTTGCGACCTTCGGCGGCACCGATGTGCGCTGCGCCCGCTACGCCACCTTTGGCACCATGGAGCTCGGGGCATCGGCGGTCGAGGCGCTCAAGGATCGCACCGCCTGTCTGCTCGCCAATCACGGCATGATCGCAATCGGCAAGACGCTGGAAGCCGCCTTCCAGACCACGGTGAAACTGGAGACGCTGGCGCGTCAGTATCTGATGGCGTTGCAGGTCGGCGAACCGGCCCTGCTTCCCGAAGCGGAAATGGAGCGGGTCGGCAAGCGATACGGCAATTATGGAATGGGTTTGTTGCCCGGCTAGCGAAGACGGAAACGCGGTTCTTATGAACCAAATTCTCGAAAGGCTGCGGACCCGCGATATGGACAGGTCCGGCGGCGTGTGATCTTGAGAACCATTGGCCAGATGCGAAAAGCGAGTCCGCTGACGAATGCAGAACCTGCCTGAGATCCAGGCGACGAGCCTGTCTTCGCAGATCTACCTGCGTCTTCGCCAGGAGTTGATGTCGGCGCGGCTTCATCCCGGCGACCGGCTGAAGATCCGCGGCCTTGCAAAGCAGCTCGGCACCAGCGAGACGCCTGTGCGCGAAGCCATCTTCCAGCTCGTCAAGGATGGCGCGCTGGAGATGAAGCCGGGCTACTACATCCGCGTGCGGCGGATCAGCCTCAAGGAATATCTGGAGCTGCGCGACATTCGCCTCGTGCTGGAACCTTATG
>NZ_RZSA01000975.1:0-2388 GCF_003998075.1 Mesorhizobium sp. M2A.F.Ca.ET.037.01.1.1
GTTCGCGCTCATCCTCGACCACGCCGGCAACAGCATTCCGAAAGACCAGGGCGGGCGCGGCCACGGCCTGCCGGATGACGACCGCGAATGGACCCTTGAGGGCCATCGGAAAAAGAAGCGGGCGAAGGATGACGAAGACGACGAGCCGGCGGTTACGACCCGCCAGTGCCCGAACTGTTACCGCGTCCATCAGCCCGCGCCGACCTGTCCGCAATGCGATCACGTTTATCCGACGATGGGCCGCACCGTGCAGGAACTTGCCGGTGAACTGGCCGAAATTGACCGCACCAAGCGGGTCGAGGCGAAGCGCGAGCAAAGCCAGGCCAAGTCGTTCGAAGACCTCGTCGCGCTCGGAAAGATGCGCGGCATGAAGAACCCCCACGGGTGGGCGAAGCACGTTCACGCCGCCCGAATGGCGAAATCCCAAACCCGATACGTTCGATGAAAGGTGAAGCAATGCCCCGCTCTTATTCCGACTACATCAAAACCGGCCAGATGACGCAGCTTGAAGCGATCAAGTTTAACACCGTGCGCAACGGAGGCCGCGTCGCCATCGCTGGCGTGCTCGCTGCCCATGTCCGTGACGGCCTGCCGGCGGACGCCGCCGCCTTCGGCGTGCTGGACACCCTGGCGGTGAAGCTTGTCGAATGGTACGGCGCCGCCGCTGCCGGCGAGGTCTTGCGCCATTACGCCGACGTGTGCGAGCGGCAGAAGCCGGCGACCACCAATGGCTAAGGTCAAGTCCATTTTTGAGAATGAGGCCGCGCTTTGCGCCGCCTTCATTTCCGGCCTGCCGGACGGCTGGACCGCGTACGCGGAAACCGCCGGTTTCGACATCCTCTTGGTGCGCCAGGCAGATGGCGCCCAAATCGGCGTTGAGGCAAAAATGACCCTCAACGCCAAGGTGCTGTTGCAGGCCGCCGAAGGCCTGTACGCGGGCCGGGGCAATGGTGAGCGCGCCGCCCCGGACTTCCGCGCGGCCTTGGTGCCTTCCGGCGCCGCCGGTGTGGAAATGAAAGCGATTGCTCAATACCTCGGCATCGCCGTGGTTGAGGTGCAAAGCCAGGCCTCGCGGGACGAAGAGGAAAAAGCATTCGCCGAGCGATACGGGATCAGCTACAGGCGCGCCCATCGCAACGAAAAGCCTGTCTTCTCGCCGGAACTGCCGAAGCTTGGTGGCTATGAATGGCGCGAAGAGTGGGCCGACCACTGCCCCTCTGAACGGTGCAAGGTGCCGGACTATGTGCCGGACGTCGCGGCCGGGGCCTCGGGGCCTTCGCAGCTATCCGAATGGAAGATTAAGGCGATCAAGATTTGTATTGTCTTGGAACGGCGGGGCTTCGTTACCCCTGGCGATTTCAGGCACCTCAAGATTGATCGGAAGCGCTGGCTTGATATGCGTTGGCTCGCCCCGGCCGAAGAACGCGGGCGCTACATTCCCGGCCGCTCGCCGCTCAACCTTCGCGCCGCTCACCCGGTCAACTACGGCCAGGTCGAGGCGGACTTTGACAAATGGAAGCCAGCCGAACCGGGCGAGGCGTTTAAGCCCATGGCGGCGCTGCTATGAATGCCAGCACCGCGCTTATGAACCGTTGCCTTATCGCCCTGTCAAAGGCGGGGGCTACGGTGTGGAGAAACACCACGGCCTCGGGGTGGGCGGGCAAATCCTTTTCATTGTCGCCCGGCGAGCGGTACGTTGCTCGAGGTGGCGAGCGAGTCGTGCTCAACGCCTACCCGATCAAGGCGGGTCTATGCCCTGGGTCCGGCGATATCATCGGGCTCAAGTCAATCGTCATCACCCCCGATATGGTGGGCCGCCGCGTCGCGGTGTTCGGCTCTTGGGAAGTGAAAGACGGGACGGGGCGGCCTTCTAAGGAACAAGCCCATTTCGCGGGTTTCATCGCTGATGCCGGGGGCATCGGCGCGATCATCAAAAGTGAAGCGGACGCGCTAGAAAGTTTCAAGGCATACCGTGGCGGACAGTGAGCAGAAAATCCTTGAATTCCTCGAAGCCATGCGCTCGGCGGGTGTCCACATGGACACCGCCAACTCGCGCGGGGCATCGCATCCGATAGCCGATGGCAAGGTGCATCGCGCCAATGCCCAGGGAAAGAAAAAGGCCAGGAACCAACACGTTTGGTATGTGCTGCATCTGGACACCCCGGCCTCGGGCGCCTTCGGCGATCTGCAAACCGGCGTGCAAGATACGTGGACGGAAAAGCGACCGTCCAGCATGACGCCAGCGGAACGCGCCGCCCTGAAACAGCGGATGGCAGACACCCAACGCCAGCGCGAGGAAGAGCGGGCCGCTCTCAATGCCGCCGCTGCCGCCGCTGCCGGCCTCATCATGGCGTCGACCGAGAAGGCGCCGGCCTCACACCCCTACCT
>NZ_RZSA01000976.1:0-2382 GCF_003998075.1 Mesorhizobium sp. M2A.F.Ca.ET.037.01.1.1
CGCTCGACAAAGGCTACGCCTCGGCGGTCGCGGTGCTGCTTCTGGCGCTCCTGATCGTCTACGCCATCGGGCTGATCGCCATCCGCCGCACGCTGGTGAGGCACGTCTGATGATCGCCGGTCGCTCCACCTCCTCGCGCATCTTCGGCGGCATCGGCCTCTACGCGGCCATCGCGGCTTACGTGATCTTCGCGCTGTTCCCCATCTTCTGGACGCTGAAGATCTCGGTGACGCCCGAGCGCCTGCTCTATTCCGAAGGCATCACCTTCTGGCCGTCGGAGACGACGCTAAAGAATTTCGCCACCGTGCTCGAGGCCTCCAACTTCCCGCGCTATTTCCTCAACAGCGTCATCGTCTCGGTGTCGACGGCCGCGTTCGTCACCGTCATCGCCACGCTTGCCGGTTACGCCATGTCGCGCTTCACCTTCCGCGGGAAGGCGACTTTGGCGATCCTGTTGCTGCTCACCCAGACCTTCCCGCTTGTCATGGTCATCCCGCCTATCTACCGCATCATGGGCGATCTGGGTCTCACCAACAGCCTGATCGGCCTGATCATCATCTACACCGCCTTCAACACGGCCTTCGCCACCTTCCTGATGCAATCCTTTTTCGACGGTATCCCGAAGGATCTCGAGGAAGCGGCGATGATCGACGGCTGCACCCGCGCCCAGGCGATGCGCCGGGTGATCGTGCCGCTGACCTTGCCCGGCATGGGCGCCACGCTCGGCTTCGTCTTCACCGCCGCCTGGAGCGAATTGCTGTTCGCGCTGATGCTGATCTCCAGCGACGAGCAGAAGACCTTTGCCGTCGGCCTGCTCACCTTCATCGGCAAGTTCGCCGTCGACTGGGGGCAGATGATGGCGGCCTCCATCCTGGCGCTGATCCCGGTCTGCGTCTTCTTCGCTTTCCTGCAACGTTATCTCGTCACCGGCCTTACCGCTGGCGCGGTCAAAGGATAAAAGATGGCTTCCGTCACCCTGCAAAACGTCGAGAAGGATTACGGCTCGCTGCGCATCCTGCATGGCGTCGATCTGGAGATCGCCGACGGCGAGTTCGTCGTGCTGGTCGGCCCGTCCGGCTGCGGCAAGTCCACGCTGCTGCGCATGATCGCCGGCCTCGAAGAGGTCACCGGCGGCGAGATCCATATCGGCGAGCGGCTGGTCAACGATGTCGCGCCCAAGGACCGCGACATTGCCATGGTGTTCCAGTCCTACGCGCTCTATCCGCATATGGACGTGTCCTCGAACATGGGCTTCAGCCTGATGCTGAAGAAGGCCGAGAAGACGACGATCGACAGCCGCGTCGGCGCCGCCGCCAAGCGGCTCGGCCTCGACTCCTATCTCGGCCGCCTGCCGCGCCAGCTCTCCGGCGGCCAGCGCCAGCGCGTCGCCATGGGCCGCGCCATCGTGCGCGACCCGAAGGTGTTCCTGTTCGACGAGCCGCTTTCCAATCTCGACGCCAAGCTGCGCGTCCATATGCGCGCCGAGATCAAGGCGCTGCATCAGCAGCTCAAGACCACGTCCGTCTATGTCACGCACGACCAGGTCGAGGCCATGACTATGGCCGACCGCATCGTCGTCATGCATGACGGTTATGTGCAGCAGGTTGGCCGCCCGCTCGAGCTTTACGACCGGCCGGCCAACACCTTCGTCGCCGGCTTCATCGGCTCGCCCGGCATGAATTTCTTGCCGGCCAAGGTCGCCAAGGGCGGCAAGGTCGATGCCGTGCTCGCCGACGGCCAGAAGCTGCGGCTGCCGGATGGCCTGCCGCTCAAGGACGGCGATGCGCTCACCATTGGCCTGCGGCCTGAGCACATCAAGCTGGTCGACGATGGCGCGCTCAAGGCCGAGGTCGAAGTAGTCGAGCCGCTCGGCCTGTCGACGCAGTTCTATGTCAGGCTGGCCAACCAGCAGATATGCGTCTTCGTCATGGGCCGCAGCAACGTCAGGCCGGGCGACATCATTCGGCTGGCCGCCGACCCTGCGGCGCTGCATCTGTTCGATCCAAAGAGCGGCAGCAGGATCGAATAGTCAACGCCATCGAAACGCGTCCAGCATGTAATCCGCATGCGCGTTGAATTCGTCGAGAAGCCCGGCAGGGTCGCCGCTGTCGACCAATATCCCGGACAAAACCAGCGCGGTCGCCACGCCGGCGGCTTGGCCGCCGGCGATGTCGTGCTCGACGCTGTCGCCGACACAGACCACGTCGTGACGATCCGGATTTCCCGCAAGCGCGAGCGCCGCTTCGTAGATCGCCGGATAGGGTTTGCCGATACGGGTGACGCTGCCGCCGAGGCGTTCGTAAAGGTCGGCGATCTCGCCGGCGCCGAAGCGCGGTCCGACCGCGGTCAGCATGATCCGATCCGGATTGGTGCAGAAGCTGT
>NZ_RZSA01000977.1:0-2380 GCF_003998075.1 Mesorhizobium sp. M2A.F.Ca.ET.037.01.1.1
CCATGGAACTGCGCAAGGACTATTTCGCCGATGTCCGCAAGGACGGTCTCAACGAGATCGGCCAGCCGCGGCCGCGGCTCGATTCGCCGGGACACGTCACCGGCAAGACCGCCTATTTCGCCGACCGGAACTTCCCGGGCATGCTGCATCTGAAGATGGTGCGCAGCCCGCATCACCATGCCCGTGTCCGCTCGATCGATACGTCGGAAGCGGAGAAGCATCCGGGCGTCGTGCGCGTGCTGACCGCCAAGGACGTGCCGCACAATGTCTACACCATCCTGATCCTGATCCAGGTGGGTCCCGAGGACGAGACAGTGCTTGCCGACGGCAAGGTGCGCTGGAAGGGCGAGGCCGTGGTGGCAGTGCTGGCCGAGACCGAGCGCGCGGCGCAGGAAGCCGCCGCCAAGGTCAAGGTCGATTACGAGGTGCTCCCGGCGGTCTTCGACATGGAGGAGGCGCTGAAGCCCGGCGCCCCCTTGGTCAACGAGTATCACGGCCAGAACTATTATCTCTATGACAGCGGCGAATGCCGCAAGGTGCGCTTCGGCGATGTCGAAGCGGGCTTTGCCCAGGCCGACCACATCCTCGAACAGTCCTATCAGTCCTCGCCGATCGAGCACGCGCCGACCGAGACGACGGGCTGCGTTGTGGCGCCCGAAGGCAATGACCGGTTCACCTGCTACACCAACACGCAGGCGATGTTCTTCACCCTCGATAACGCCTCGATCATCCTGCAGATGCCGGGCTCGAAGCTGCATTTCGTCGGCGGCACGGTCGGCGGCGGTTTCGGCGGCAAGGTCGACGTCATCGTCGAGCCGATCGCCATTCTCGGCGCCAAGCTCACCGGACGCCCGGTTTCCTTCGTCTACAGCCGCGAGGAGGAGATGCAGATCTCCTCGCCGCGCGCGGCCGAGAAGATCGTCATCAAGGACGGCGTGATGAAGGACGGCCGCATCGTCGCGCGCAAGGTGACCGGCTACACCGACGCCGGCGCCTATTCGCGCCACTCGCCCTACGGCGCGCAGAAGGGCGCCGCGCACTATCCCGGGCCCTACACGATCCCGAATGTCTGGATCGACACCTATTGCGTCTACACCAACCGCACCCCCTCCTCCGCCATGCGCGGCTTCGGCGTCACCATCAGCGACTTCGCACTGGAAGTGCAGATGGACAAGCTGGCGCGGCTGATCGGCATGGACCCGCTCGAATTCCGCTTCATCAACGCCTATCGCGACGGCGACATGAAGGCGCATCGCCAGCCGACCGAGGGTGCGGCGCTGATCGAATGCATGCAGGAAGCCTCGCGCGCCGCCAACTGGCCGGTGGCGGAAAAATACATGGCGATGTCCTCCTACAGGAAGGGAGCCTGAGATGGCGATTCGGCGTGGACGCGGCGTCGCCGCGATCAACTATCCGACCGGCATGAACCTCGGCGGCGACCCGACCCAGGCGCTGGTGCATTCGACGCCTACGGGCAATTTCATGGTCACGCTTTCCAGCGTCGATCTGGGACAGGGCATGAAGCAGATCATGGCGCAGATCTGCGCCGAGACGATCGGCGTGCCGACCGACCGCGTCGTCGTCGACACCGCCGACACCGACACCGGCCCGCACTGCATGGGCACCTTCGCCTCGCGCGGCACGCACCGTGCCGGCAATGCCGTCATCCAGGCAGCCAAGGAAGCCCGCCAGGTGATGCTGGAAGTCGCGGCCGAAGAACTCGAGGTGAACGCCTCCGACCTCGATACCGACGGCCAGGGCAACATCCAGGTGAAGGGTGCGCCGCAGAAATCGATCTCGATCTTCGATGTCGCGCTGTCGGCGCATTTCAAGCGCGGCCGCTCGATCTCGGGCCGCGGCATGTTCCTGATCCCGCGCTCCTATCCGGAGAAGGAGACCGGCGCGATGAAGCCGTCGACCTGCTATGCCCATGCCTGCACCGTGGCCGAGGTCGAGGTCGACGACGAGACCGGCGAAGTGACGGTCCTCACCGTGAAAAATGTCTTCGAGATCGGCCGCGCGCTCAACCCGAAGATGGTCGAGCAGCAGCTGGTCGGCGGCTCCTGGATGGGCATCAGCCATGCGCTCTACGAGACGACCGAGCCTTATTATCCGAACCGCGACCATGGCGGCACCGACTTCAACCAGTATCTGATGCCGGGGCCGGGCGACCTCGCCGAGACAGAGATTATCGTGCTGGAGCGACCTTCCGCCGACGGACCGTTCGGCGCCAAGGGTCCAGGCGAGATGTGCGCCAACCCGCAGATCCCGGCCGTCGCCAACGCCGTCTTCGACGCTGTCGGCGTGCGCATCGACACGCTGCCGATCACGCCCGAACGCATCCTGCGCGCGCTGAAGGCGCGGGCCGCGAGCTGAGGGG
>NZ_RZSA01000978.1:0-2379 GCF_003998075.1 Mesorhizobium sp. M2A.F.Ca.ET.037.01.1.1
GAAAATCTGGAGTTGGGGCATGGGGTTGGTGACTTGGGGACGAACGGGCCTGGCGGGCGAGAACGTGGGTCCGAGCTTCCGATCGATGGCGAGCGGCATTGCCATCTTGATGGCCGGAGCGGCGGCGATCGCGCTCAGCGTATCGGCGGCAAAAGCGCAACAGGCCACGCAGCCGGCGACCAGCCAGCAGGCCGATCAGAAAAAGAAGGCTGACGAGAAGGCCGCCGCCGAAGGAACCTTGCTCGACAAGATCCTCGTCATCAGCCGCACCAGCGAGACGGCAATTCAGTCGCTGGCCTCGGCCAGCCATGTCGACCAGGAACAGCTCGACCGCCGCATGGCGACGACGCCGAACGAAATGCTGCTCGGCGTGCCCGGCGTCGCCGTGCAGGCCGACGCGCGCCGCGTCTCCTCCAGCATCAACATCCGCGGCCTGCAGGATTTCGGCCGCGTCGCGGTCATCGTCGATGGCGCAAGGCAGGATTTCCAGCGCTCCGACCACGGCACGCAGTCGACCTTCTATGTCGATCCTGAGCTCATCAAGTCGGTCGACGTCATCCGTGGCCCGGTCGCCAACACCTACGGCTCCGGCGCCATCGGCGGCGTCGTCTTCTTCGACACCAAGGACGCCACCGATTTCCTCAAGCCGGAAGAGACCTGGGCCGGCTCGCTGACCGGGCGCTATGAGAGCAACGGCAAGGGCTGGACCACCAGCGCCACCGGCGCCTACAAGATCAACGACAACTGGGACGTTCTCGGCAACATCGTCTATCGCGACTATGGCGACTACAAGAACGGCGGCGGCGACACCGTTGCCGGCACCGGTTTCGACGTGCTGAGCGGCCTGCTCAAGACCACCATACGCCCGACCGAAAACAGCGACTTGAAGCTTGGCTGGGTCGGCTCCAAGGACGGCTGGACCGAGACCAGCGGCGGCGTGCCCGCCAACGACGTCGACCTCAAGTCGAACACCTTTACCGCCCGCTACAACATCACCGACGATGCCAAGAGCTGGCTCGACCTCCACATCAACGCTTCCTACAACAAGACAGTTCTCGACCTGACGACGCTCACCGCGCAGAACCGCTTCGATCCGACCACCGGCCTGCCCGTGGTGCTGCCGCCCGGCTCGCTGTCGACCTTCGATGTCGGCACGACCGGCATCGACATCTGGAACACCTCGCGCTTCGAGACGGCGAGCGTCGCGCATGAGCTGACCTATGGCGGCGACTGGGTTGGCGACGATGTCGATACCGGCGGCAGCGCCGGCGGCGACAGTTTTTATACACCGTCGGGCAAGCGCAACGTCTCCGGCGCCTACATCCAGGACAAGCTGACCTGGGAATGGCTCGAGGTCATTGGCGGCCTGCGCTACGACAACTACAGCCTGAAGGACGATACGAACGAGACCTCCGGCGACAGGGTTTCGCCGCGCATCACCGTCGGCGTCTCGCCCTTCGAAAGCGCCGGCCTGGCAGGCCTGCAGTTCTACGGCACCTATGCGGAAGGTTACCGCTCACCCTCACTGACCGAGACGTTGATCAGCGGCAACCATCCGGCCGGCGTCAGCTTCCCGTTCCTGCCCAACCCGAACCTGAAGCCCGAGACCGGCAAGACCGTCGAGTTCGGCGTCAACTACAAGCAGAACGACATCATCGAGGGCGGCGACGCGCTGCGGCTCAAGGCCGCCTATTTCAACAACAATGTCGACGACTACATCGACGGCGTGACGCTCTCGCCCTTCGACCCGACCAGCGGCTGCCCGTTCGGCCCGGGCATTCCGATCTGCTTCCAGTACCAGAACTTCGCCAAGGCCAAGATCAACGGCTTCGAGCTGGAAAGCGTCTACGACGCCGGCTGGGGCTATGCCGGCCTGTCGGCCTCCATCATCAACGGCCACACCATCTCCTATGAGGGCGAGCGCGCCGACCTCGCCACCATCCCCTCCTCGCAGGTGACGGCGCAGCTCGGCTTGCGCTTCCTCGAGGACAAGCTGACCGTCGGCGGCGAAGTGCAGTATAACGGCAAGCCCAAGGGCAATCCGGTGGCTAAGGACTTCACACTGGTCAATGCCTTCGCCAGCTACCAGGCGACGGACAATCTCAAGCTCGACTTCCGCGCCGACAATCTGTTCGACGTCAAATACACCAACCCGCTCAACGGCAGCACCACCGCGGTCCTCTACGAACCCGGCGTCACGCTGAAGCTCGCGGCAACCATGCGCTTCGGAGGCTGAGCGAGACATGAAACGCTTGATGACATCGTTTCGTCTGCTGACCTCGACGTTCGCGATGTCGCTTGCGATGGCGCCGGCGTGGGCCCAGTCCGCGCCGGCTCCGGCCGCAGCTCCGGCATTGAGCCTCGAGCTCAATGCCGCGC
>NZ_RZSA01000979.1:0-2379 GCF_003998075.1 Mesorhizobium sp. M2A.F.Ca.ET.037.01.1.1
CGCGTCGCCCGCCACACCGCGGTTTCGCTGACGGGATTGCGCGAAGCAGGGCCATGCGGGGTCGGCACAGCGCCGATCAGGATCGAGCAATAGTTGAACAGCCGGTAGGCCCAGCCGAATTTGAAGAAGGCGAAGGCCAGGATCAGCACCAGGCCGAATACCTTGGTCTGGAAGGTTTCGCGCGACGAAGCCTCGCCGAACGGCAGGTCGGCCAGAACCTGGAGCACGCGGTCGGAGGCGCCGAGCAGGGCAAAGCAGCCGCCGAGCGCGATCAGGGAAGACGAGGCAAAGAAGGCGGTGCCTTGCTGCAGGCCGCCCATGATGGCGGTATCGACAATGCGTATCTCGCGCTCGGCCATATTGCGCATCCAGGCCTCGCGCTGGGCATTCATCGCGGTCGTCAGCGAGACGCGGCTGATCAGCTTGCCGTCGGAGGCGAGCGTGTGCAGCACCCAGACGACCAGGAAGAAGGTCAAAGCCGCCAGATCTGCCAATGAGAGATGGAGTGAGTCGCCCATGCGTTCTTGTAACACAGGCGACGCCGGCGCTTCGACGGGGCAGGAGGCCTCAGCAGGATGATGTCGCTGGCGGAGCAAACAAGGTCGGCAGCCGCCGCGCCGCGACTTGCAAAACAGCGGAAACATCCAGGGAATTCCTATATGTAAGTTTCTGACCGGCGCTCAGGAGACCACGGCCCGTGTTCCTTTCGGTTTTCGACCTGTTCAAGATCGGCATCGGGCCGTCGAGCTCGCACACGATGGGGCCGATGACAGCCGCGCGCCGTTTCCTCGACGAGATCCTGGCCGGCGATTGGCCGCGCCCGGCAGGCGTCAAAGTCGACCGCATCGGCGCCAGCCTGCATGGCTCGCTTGCCTATACCGGCATTGGCCACGGCTCGGACCGCGCCGTCATGCTCGGCCTGGCCGGCCAGACGCCGCAGACGGTCGATCCGGACGAGGCCGACGGCATCGTCGCCCGCATCGGCGCGGAAAAGCGCATTTCGCCGCCGGGGCATCCGATATACCGTTTCGATCCCGCCAAGGACCTCGTGCTCGACCGCAAGACGCCGCTGACCGGCCACGCCAACGGCATGGCCTTCTATGCCTATGATGTGTCCGACCGGCTGCTGCTCAAGCGCATCTATTATTCGATCGGCGGCGGCTTCGTCGTTTCCGAGGAAGAATTGCAGCGCATGAAGGCCAAGGGCTCGGTGACGACCGAGGGCAGACGAGTGCCGTATCCCTTCAAGAATGCCGTCGAGATGCTGGCGATGGCGACAAAGAGCGGGCTTTCGATCGCCGAGATGAAACGCGCCAACGAGGAAAAGCACATGTCGCGCGAGGAGCTCGATGCGGGCCTCGACGCGATCTGGGGCGCGATGAAAGGCTGCATTGACCGCGGCCTGTCGCAGGACGGCATCATGCCGGGCGGACTGAAGGTGCGCCGCCGTGCGCGGCAATTGCACGACAAATTACAGGAACAGTGGCAGCAGAACCGGCCCAACCCCTTGCTCGCCAATGACTGGCTGTCCATCTACGCCATGGCGGTCAATGAGGAGAACGCCGCCGGCGGGCGGGTGGTGACGGCGCCGACCAATGGCGCGGCCGGCACGCTGCCGGCGGTGCTGCGCTATTGGCTGCATTTCCATCCCGAAGCCGATCAGCCGAGCATCCGCGATTTCCTGCTGACGGCCGCGGCCGTCGGCGGCATCATCAAGTCCAACGCGTCGATCTCGGGCGCCGAAGTCGGTTGCCAGGGCGAGGTGGGCTCCGCCTCGGCCATGGCCGCCGCCGGCCTGTGCGCCGTGATGGGTGGCACGCCAGAGCAGGTGGAGAACGCCGCCGAGATTGCGCTCGAGCATCATCTCGGCATGACCTGCGATCCTGTCGGCGGCCTGGTGCAGGTGCCCTGCATCGAGCGCAATGCCCTTGGCGCGGTAAAGGCCGTGACGGCCGCTTCCTTGGCCATCAAGGGCGACGGCACGCATTTCGTGCCGCTCGACGCCGCGATCGAGACCATGCGCCAGACCGGCCTCGACATGAACGAGAAGTACAAGGAAACCAGCCTCGGCGGTCTGGCGGTGAACGTGGTGGAGTGCTGAAGTCTTACGGACACTCCAGGCTGGCCCTGTGGAGAAGTCGCTCAAGGCGTTGACGCGTCAACCCTCGCGGCTAAATCTTGGGGCATGTCACTCAATCTCCTAAAACTGTGCGTCGGCTGCGACAGCGTCGAGGATCTCGAAGAGTGGATCGCCTTCCGCCTCGACGAGCGGCGGCGCGCCGGCGAGCCGGTCGAGCACTGGCACACCACCCGCATGGTGCCGACGCGCGGCAGCGAGATCACGGACGGCGGCTCGCTCTATTGGGTGATCAAGGGCAG
>NZ_RZSA01000097.1:0-11136 GCF_003998075.1 Mesorhizobium sp. M2A.F.Ca.ET.037.01.1.1
CGCTGAAGCTTCCGGACAATCTGACGGGGTTCAGTTCCCCTGCCGGAGAAGGCTTTCTTGCCGAGAGCATGGCGAAGGAAGCCTATTTCCCCCTCGCGAGCAACTTTCTCACGCAAAAGACGCAGGCCTATTGCGGCGTGGCCAGCATCGTCATGGTGTTGAACGCGCTCAACGTTCCGGCGCCTTCGGTGCCCGAATACGAACCTTACAAGACGTTCACGCAGGATAATGTCCTGAACGAGCGCACGGAAACCATTCTTCCTCGTCAGGTCCTCGACAAGCAGGGAATGACGCTCGACCAAATCGGGGCCATTCTTTCCACCCAGCCGATCAAGGCCGAGGTCCGCCATGCTTCGGATGCCAGCCTCGAGCAGTTCCGCATCCAGGCCAGTTCGTTCCTTGCCAAGCCCGGGCACTTCGTCATCGTCAACTATCTGCGCAAGGCGATGGGCCAGGAGAAAGGCGGGCATATATCGCCACTGGCCGCTTACGACGAGAAAGCGGACCGCTTCCTGATCCTCGATGTCGCCCGCTACAAATATCCGCCGGTATGGGTGACGACGGCCGACCTGTTCGGAGCGATGAGCACGGTCGACAGCGACAATGAGAACAAAACCCGCGGATATGTGCTGATATCGTCGCCTTCGGGACAGTAGTTCAGCCGAACTTCCAGCGGAGAACGCCCACAAAGGCCCGCGCCGGAGCCTGTGGGTCCTAATTTGCCTCGAAACCAAGAAGGCGGAGCGGTTCGCCGTTTCCGTGAAATGCTCCGCGTTGCCCGTGAGCCCTCAGTCCTTGGCGCGCTCGACGTATGACCCGTCTGCGGTCATCACCACGATGCGCGTGCCGGCGGAGATGTGCGGCGGCACGGCGGTGCGCACGCCGTTGGAGAGCACGGCCGGCTTATAGGAGGAAGACGCCGTCTGGCCCTTGGTGACCGGCTCGGTCTCGACCACCTCGAAGGTGGCGCGCTGGGGCAGCGTCAGCGAGATCGGCACGCCGTTGAACTGGGCGAGCTGAACGGCCATGCCTTCCTGCAGATAGGGCGCAAAGTCGCCGACCACGGCTTCCGAAGCCACGACCTGGTCGTAGCTTTCCGGGTTCATGAAGTGAAAGCCTTCGCCGTCGGAATAGAGGAAGGTGTGCTCGCGCTCCTCGACATAGGCGCGCTCGACCATTTCGGTCGTGCGGTAACGTTCCGAGACCTTCACCCCGTCGCCGATACGGCGCATGTCGAGCTGCGTCACCGGCGTGCCCTTGCCAGGGTGGATGTTTTCGGCAAAGAGGATGACATAGAGCTTGCCGTCCTTATCGACGACGTTGCCTTTGCGTAAGGAGCTGGCGATGACCTTGACCACGATATTCGATCCTGTTCGAGTTTTTCGGCCTGCAAGCGTCGATTTCCGCGAAGCGGCGACGGCGGCCATCGCGTGCGCCCTAGCGCATCTTGCGCCGAACCGCCAGTCTTCCGTGCGATTTTCCTGCCCATGACCGCCGCTTCGCCCTGGTGGATGCCTGATATCCATGCCGACCGCCGGCCCCGGCTGATGGCGCGCAACGCAATTGCCGCCGCGCTTCGCGGCTGGTTCTCGACACGCGATTTCATCGAGGTGACGACCTCGGCGCTGCAGGTTTCGCCGGGCAACGAGGCACACCTTTCCGCCTTCGCCACCGAGGCGTTCGGCCCCGACGCATCGCGCCACCCGCTCTATCTCCACACCTCGCCCGAATTCGCCTGCAAGAAGCTGCTCGCCGCCGGCGAGGAGCGCATCTTCAGCCTCGGCCCAGTCTGGCGCAACCGCGAGCGCGGGCCGCTGCATCATCCCGAATTCACCATGCTCGAATGGTACCGCATCGGCGAAACTTACGAGCGCCTGATGGACGACTGCGCCGAATTCCTGGCGCTCGCCGCGGAGAAGGCCGGCTCCAGGCGTTTCCGTTTTCGCGGACGTGAGGCCGACCCCTTCGCCGAGCCGGAGCTGCTGAGTGTGGCAGAGGCTTTCACTCGATATGCCGGCATCGATCTTCTGGCGACCGTCGGGGCTGACGGAAGCACGGATCGCGACGGACTTCATGCCGCGCTGGTCAAGGCTGGCCTGCGCACCGCGCCCGACGACAATTGGGCCGATCTGTTCAGCCGGGTGATGGTGGAGAAGATCGAACCGGCGCTGGGGCGGGGGCGGGCCACCATCCTTTACGGCTATCCGATTTCGGAAGCGGCACTTGCCCGCCCGAGCGCCGAGGATCCGCGCGTTGCCGAGCGCTTCGAGCTTTATTGCTGCGGCGTCGAGCTCGCCAACGCCTTCGGCGAGCTTACCGACCCGGCAGAGCAGCGCCGCCGCTTCCTCGCCGAGATGGACGAGAAGGAGCGCGTCTATGGCGAGCGCTATCCGCTGGACGAGGATTTCCTGGCGGCCTTGGCCATCATGCCGCAGGCAAGCGGCTCGGCGCTGGGCTTCGACCGGCTGGTGATGCTGGCGACGGGGGCAACGAGGATCGAGGACGTGATCTGGGCGCCGGTGGCCGGATAGCACGCCCTTTTCGACCCTGCGCATCCCACACTAACCACCGCGATTGCCTTGAGATTGCCGCATCCGCCATTGCACTAGCGTGGGTGGAACAATAGATGGTGCGACAGCTGGCGCTTTGGCATGCACAAGACGATGCGACAGGTGCCGCAGGGGGTGACAAAGTGCATGGCCCTGACAGATTGCATGAACAAACAGGAACAACCTTATGACCGATAAGCTCGACGCAGCGAAATTGACCGATCGCGTGACGGCGCTCGTCGAGGCCGCCAGGCGTGCCGGCGCCGACGCGGCCGACGCGGTGGCGGTGCGCGGCCGCTCTGCCGGCGTGTCGGTGCGGCTGGGCAAGGTCGAGGGCACCGAATCGTCGGAGAGCGAGGATGTGTCGCTGCGCGTCTTCGTCGGCCAGCGCGTGGCGAGCGTCTCGGCGACCGCCGCTTCCGATCCGAAATCGCTTGCCGAGCGCGCCGTCGCCATGGCCAAAGTCTCGCCCGAGGATCCGTTCCAGGGCCTCGCCGATCCCGCCCTGCTTGCCCGCAATTTGCGCGATCTCGACCTTTTCGATCCGACCGAGGTGCCGGCCGACCAGTTGAAGGAGGCAGCTCTTGCCGCCGAAGCGGCCGCATTGGCCGTCAAGGGCGTCACCAATTCCTCGGGCAGCAGCGCCAGCGCCGGCCTGGGTGGCCTGGTTCTCGCCACCTCGCATGGCTTTGTCGGCCAGTATGTCGCCTCGCGTTTCTCGCGCTCGACCAGCGTCATTGCCGGGGAGGGCACGGCGATGGAGCGCGACTATGAATTCTCCTCGCGCCAGCATTTCGCCGACCTCGACGCGCCGGAAGAGATCGGCCGCAAGGCCGGCGAACGCGCCGTGCGCCGCCTCGGCGCCCGCAAGGCGGCGACCGGCCCGGTCGATGTGGTGTTCGATCCGCGCGTCGCGCGCGGCATCGCCGGCCATCTCGCCGGCGCCATCAACGGCGCGTCGGTCGCCCGCAAGACCAGCTTCCTGCGCGACATGATGGGCAATCAAGTGGCCTCGGCCGCGATCACCGTCACCGACGAACCTTTGCGCCGGCGGGGACAGGCCTCGCGCCCGTTCGACGGCGAAGGCGTCGAGGGCGGGAAGCTGCTGATGGTCGAGAAGGGCATCTTGAACCACTGGTTCCTGTCGACCTCGGCCGCGCGCGAGCTCGGTCTCGTCACAAATGGACGCGGCTCCCGCAGCGGCTCGTCGGTCTCGCCGTCCTCGACCAATCTCGCCATCGAGCCCGGCGAGCATTCGCCGGACGACTTGATCGCGTCGCTGAAGCGCGGCTTTTACGTCACCGAGGTGTTCGGTCAGGGCGTCGACATGGTGACCGGAGAATACAGCCGCGGCGCCTCCGGCTACTGGATCGAGAACGGCGCGCTGGCCTATCCGGTGGCCGAGGTGACGATCGCCTCCAACCTGAAGACCATGTTCCTCAACATGGTGCCGGCGAGCGACCTCGACCGCAATTTCGGCACGGCTGCCCCGACGCTCCTGATCGAAGGGATGACCCTTGCCGGCGCTTGACCAACTGACATCGAGCGAGGCTGGCGACGACCTTGCATTGCTGCGCGAAGCCGCCCGCGAAGCCGGCGCCATCGCCATGGGCTATTTCGGCAACAACCCGCAGGTGTGGATGAAGGGCGGCACCTCGCCGGTGAGCGAGGCCGACCATGCGGCGGACGCCTATCTTCGCGAGACCTTGCTCAATGCGCGTCCCGATTATGGCTGGCTGTCGGAAGAGACCGCCGATGACCACGCCAGGCTGTCGGCCCGCCGCACCTTCGTCGTCGACCCGATCGACGGCACGCGCGGCTTTCTCGACGGTCTGCATTCCTGGTGCGTCAGCGTCGCCGTGGTCGAGGACGGCCGCTCGCTCGCCGGCGTGCTCGAATGCCCGGCCAAGCATGAGACCTACTGGGCGCTGCCGGGCGAGGGCGCCTATCTCAACGACAAGCGCATCCATGTGCGTCCGCTGGGTCAGAGCGTCGATATCGGCGGACCCAAGACGCTGGTCGACCTGATGCCGGAAGTCTGGCACGACAGGCTGCGGCGGGCCGCCTACATCCCCTCGCTTGCCTATAGGCTGGCGATGATCGCCGCCGGCAAGCTCGATGCGGCCTTCGTCAAGCCGAATGCGCATGACTGGGACATCGCCGCCGCCGATCTCATCCTCGCCGAGGCTGGCGGCGCACTGCTTGATCGCGCCGGCAAGCCGCCGCGCTATGCCGGCGAGGTGATCAATCACGGCGCGCTTGCCGCCGGCAGCGGTGAACTGCTCGGCGTGCTCGCCGGTGTAATTGCCCGCATTGACCAAGGGTGAGTCGGCCCACAGTTCCAAAATCGTCTGCTTTGGGCTAAACGTTTCACAAAATTCATGAATCTGCGAAGGATCGGCATGGCCGTGGAAGACGGAAAGAAACAGCTTTTGCACCTGGTTTTCGGTGGAGAGCTGAAAAAGCTGGGTGGAACCGAGTTTCGTGACCTGGACGCGCTCGACATCGTCGGAATCTACCCCGACTATCATTCGGCGCACACTGCGTGGAAGGCGAAGGCGCAGGCCAGTGTCGACAATGCCCATATGCGTTATTTCGTTGTTCATCTGCACCGTCTGCTCGATCCAGAAACAAAGGTCGGCGGTTGACGTCGATGGAGCATGAAGCGGTGAAAGGCGCGACCAGGCGGCGCGCTGCCAGACGCGGCGGAACGCGTACGCTGTGGCGGCGCATCCGCGAGCCGTTGGCGCAGTCGAGTTTCGTCAAGAATTTCATCGCCAGCCTGTTCGCCTGGTTCCTGCGGCTGATTCGCCTCACCAGCCCGCTTGTCGAAGGCTCGACGAAGGTTGCCGGCGGCGCTTATGCGCATCTCGAGCCCGGCATCATCGCGCTCTGGCACGGCCAGCAACTCCTGACCCCTGCCTATTACCCCAAGGGCCGGCCGCTGGTCGCCATGGTCTCGCGCAGCGCCGACGCCGAGCTCCAGGCACTGATGCTCGAGAAATTCGGCATCGAGGCGGTGCGCGGTTCCGGCGGCCGCAACAGCTCGAACCATCTCGACAAGGGCGGCGCCAAGGCCTTGATCGCGCTCAAGAGGTCGCTCGTGATCGGCAAGAACGTCGCCATGATCGCCGACATTCCGAACGGCAAGCCGCGCGAGGCCGGGCTTGGCATCGTTCTTCTGGCCAGGCTTTCCGGCCGGCCGATCCTGCCCTCGGCCATCGCCACCAGTCGCCGCAAGGTGCTTGAGAGGAGTTGGGACAAGACCACCATAAACCTGCCTTTCGGGCGCTCCGCGGTTATCGTAGGCCCCCCGGTCTTCGTGCCGGCCGATGCCGACGATGCCGAGATGGAGCGCAAGCGCCAGGAGGTCACCGCCTCCCTCAACGCCGCGACGGCCGAGGCCTATCGCCTCGTGGATGGCGGCAAATGAGCGAGCGCTGGGCGCGTGCGGCCCTGACCGCCTACCGCTATGCGGGGGCGGCCGCCTATCCGCTGATCGGTCCTTATGTCGCCTGGCGCGCCTCGCGCGGCAAGGAAGATCGCGCCCGGCGCCGCGAGCGCTACGGCGTCGCCGGCCGGCCCCGGCCGGAAGGGCCGGTGATCTGGATCCATGCGGCAAGCGTCGGCGAGACGATCGCGGTGGTGCCACTGGTCGAGAGCATCCTCGACTACGGCGTCAACGTCGTCCTGACCACCGGCACCGTGACTTCGGCCAAGGTCGCCGACGAGCGCCTCGGCAGCCGCATCATCCACCAATATGTGCCGCTCGATCTCAAGCCCGCGGTAAGCCGTTTCCTCGATCACTGGCGGCCGGAACTGGCGATCATCGCCGAATCGGAAATCTGGCCGATGACCATCCTGGAACTCGGCGCCCGCAATGTGCCGCAGGTTCTGGTCAACGGCCGGCTGTCGGACCGCTCCTTCACGTCGTGGAAGAAGCGCGCAAGCGTTGCCGAGGCGCTGTTCGAGAATCTCGCCCATGTCATCGCCCAATCGGATGTCGACGGCGAGCGGTTCCGCGCGCTCGGCGCCCGGCCGGTCACGGTTTCCGGCAATCTCAAGGTCGACACCAACCCGCCGCCGGTTGATGAGCGGGCCCTGGCCACCCTGCAGCGCCAGATCGGCGATCGCCCCACCTGGGCGGCGATCTCGACCCATGACGGCGAAGAGGTCGTGGCCGCCGAGGTCCATGCCAGCCTGCACAGGCGCCATCATGGGCTTTTGACCATCATCGTGCCGCGTCATCCCGACCGCGCCGACGCGCTTGCCGCGCAGATTTCCGGCATGGGCCTGACGGTGGCACGGCGCAGCAAGGGTGACCGCATCTCGCACGATACCGATATCCTTCTGGGCGATACGATCGGTGAGATGGGGCTTTACCTGAGGCTGACCGAGATCGCTTTCGTCGGCCGTTCGCTGACCTCGGAAGGCGGCCAGAACCCGCTCGAGCCGGCAATGCTCGAAACCGCGGTGCTTGCCGGCCGCAACGTCCAGAATTTCCGCGAGGCCTATCAGCGCCTGCTCGACAGCGGCGGCGCCAAGCTTGTGCGCGACCGCGACATGCTGACCGGCGCGGTCAATTTCCTTTTGAGCAACGAGGTGGCGCGCCACGAAATGATCGCGGCGGGTGCCGCCACCGTCGACGAGATGCGCGGCGCGCTCGCCCGGACGCTGAAATCTCTGGAGCCCTATATCCAGCCGCTGGTCGTCAAGGCGCGCCTGAAAGGCGCCAACGGTCGATGAGATGACCAGCGAGGCGCCGCCCTTCTGGTGGGAAAAGCCGGACTGGCGCGTGCTCGCTCTGTCGCCGGTGTCGGCTGCCTACGGCATGGTTGCCGGCCGCCGCATGCGGCATGCCCCGCGCGAGAAGGTCGACGCGCCGGTATTGTGCGTCGGCAACCTGACGGTCGGCGGCAGCGGCAAGACGCCGGTCGCTATCGCCCTGGCGAGGCAAGCCAAGCGTATGCAGCTCACGCCGGGCTTCCTGTCGCGCGGCCATGGCGGTTCGTTTGCCAAGCCGCATGTCGTCGATGCGCATCACGACGCCGCCAAGCATGTCGGCGACGAGCCGCTGCTTCTGGCCGAACACGCGCCGGTGGCGGTGACGGCGAACCGCGCCGCGGGCGCAAAACTGCTCATCGAGGGACATGGCTGCGATTTCCTGATCATGGATGACGGCTTCCAGTCGGCGCGCATCCATATCGACTATGCGCTGGTCGTGGTAGACGCCCGCTTCGGCGTCGGAAACGGCCACGTCATTCCGGGTGGACCGCTCCGCGCCAAGATCGTCGACCAGCTGGTCTTCACCAGCGGCTTGCTGAAGATGGGCGAGGGCGCCGCCGCCGACGGCGTCGTGCGCCAGGCGGCGCGTGCCGGCCGGCCGATCTTCCTGGCGCATGTCGAGCCGGCGGATCCGTCACGCTTCGCCGGCGGCCGGTTCCTGGCCTTCGCCGGCATCGGCCATCCGGAGAAATTCTTCGACACGGTGCGCGGAGCGGGCGGTGAAGTCGCGCTTTCGCGCGCCTTTCCGGACCATCATTTCTACGCCCAGGACGAGCTTGCCGACCTTCTGGCGCTCGCCCGGCAGGAGGGGCTGCGCCTGGTCACCACGGCGAAGGACGCCGCGCGGCTGCGCCACGGCGAGGTGCCCGCCGGTTTCCTCGATCAACTGGACGTGCTCGACATCGAGGCCGTGTTCGAGCTCGATCACGTGCCTGAACGCATCATCGGCGAGACGCTCGACGCCTGGCGTCAGCGCAAGATGCGTGGCTGAGTTTTGCGGCGCGCCTGGTTGATCCGGTGCCCTGCCGTCAGTTGATAAGCCCACGGAAATAGCGGACTGTCTCGCCAAGCCCGTCTTCGAGGGCAACACGAGGGGACCAGTCCAGCGCCGAACGCGCCAGGCCTATATCGGGCTGGCGCTGTTGGGGATCGTCTTCGGGGAGGGGCTTGAACTCGATCTTCGACTTGCCGCCGACGATGCCCAGCACCAGCTCGGCCAGCTCGAGGATCGTGACTTCCGTCGGGTTTCCGATGTTGACGGGCCCGACGAAATCGTCGGGCGTCGCCATCATCCGGGCCATCGCATCCACCAGGTCGTCGACATAGCAGAAACTGCGGGTGTGGCTTCCGTCGCCGTAGATGGTTATGGGGTCTTTGCGCAATGCCTGAACGATGAAATTGCTGACCACGCGCTCATCCGAAGGGTGCATGCGAGGTCCATATGTATTGAAGATGCGCACCACCTTGATCGGCAGTTGCGACCGGCGCCGATAGTCGAAGAACAGTGCTTCGGCGCATCTTTTGCCTTCATCGTAGCAACTGCGCGGGCCAATCGGGTTGACATGGCCCCAATAGGCCTCGGTCTGGGGATGGACTTGCGGATCGCCATAGACCTCGGACGTCGACGCCTGGAGGATTCTGGCGCCCGAAGCGCATGCAAGGTCGAGCATGTTGATGGCGCCATAGACGCAAGCCTTTGTCGTCTCGATTGGAATGCGCTGGTAGTGAACAGGCGAGGCGGGGCAAGCGAGATTGAAGATCTCATCGGCCTCGGCCTGAAGCGGCACGGTGACGTCGTGCCTCAGCAGGCTGAACCGCGCATTGTTTGACAGGTGACGGATGTTCTCATCCGAACCAGTCAAGAAATTGTCGAGGCATATTACTTCATGGCCGCTTGCCAGCAACAGGTCGCATAAATGCGAACCAATAAAGCCGGCACCGCCGGTCACCAGAGCCTTCACGGCAAATCCCCCATACCCACGGCATTGTCTATAACCGCAGAGTCACGGACCTGTCACGTGCGTTGGAAGAAGGGTTTTTCGTCGCGACGATCGATTGTTGCCGGCACTCGGCCAGGAACCTGTATGGGCTGGCCCGGGTGAATGGCGCCGGCCGTGAAGCCGCGACAGGCCAAGTTGCAGGTTGCCTCAGCGCTGACGCTGCATCGCCTCGAGGATGGTCTCGTCGCGCTCGACATTGAGCTTGCTTTCGAAGTCGAAATGCCAATCCCTGTCGCGCGGCGTGGAAGTCGAGGCGTCGCCGCGCCGGATCTTCTGGTCGAGGTCGGCGAGCGATCGCGACCAATAGTGAATGATCCTCAATATATCGAGCTTGGGAGGCATACCGGGCACGATGGTCCGTCGATCAGTGTCCACCCCTTCACCGAACAGGAATTTCGACTGATGGACGCCAGGCCTGTAGACCATGCGAGGGTTGAGGATAGTCTTGACCGTCGTGATGTTCGGCCCGGCTCGCATCGTAAAGGCCTCGACCAGTGGTCTTTCCGGTCGCTCGACATGGCCGGAAGAGCCATAGAACGCCTGCCAGACGCAAACGCCTGGAAGGTCGCGATAGTCCCTGAGAACCGAGGGCACGTCACGTCCGTCGGGCGCGAAAAGAAACTCATCGATGTCGAAGAATCCGATCCACAATGCTTCACGCCAGCGCCTGCGGATGCAGTCCCTATAAGCCGACAGCTGTCCCACCGGCCGCGGCCAGTCGACCAACGTAACCAGCCCTTGCTGGATGAACGGGTCCAATACGGCTTTGAAGTCGTCGGTCGAGAAGTTGTTGTAGAGATAGAAATGCTCAAATCCCACACCCTGGTGGAACCTGATCCATTCGGCCAGAAACGGCGCTTCTTCACGGAAGATGGCGCAGGCCGCCAGCTTAAACCGTGGGGCTTTCGATACCGCCCGATCGCGCATTCTCGCACGCATGATAAGCGGCATGCGAAGAAAGGTCTTGAGAGACTTTTTGAAGTTTTTCAATTCGGTAGCCTAGGCGCAATCGAGGTGACTGTCACGGCGTCGTGAACTCGCCCGGCCTATCACCGTTTGCGCAGCTCCGGGTGCATCTCGATCTCGCGGGCAAGCGAGACCGCCGCGTTCACATAGGGCTCTTGCCGGGCGACGCTCCAATATTTGAGCTCGTCGAGCGGAATGTTCTCGCCCGTCACCGCGCAGCGCACGAACGAGCCCGGACTGGTGACCTGGAAGTCGCCGTCGAGATAGCGGATCCGGGCTTCCCTGCCGCCCGGGCCTTCGAAACGGTTCATCATGAAAGGACGCTTGCGTTCATCTGGGTTTCAATCGCCACAAATCGCAAGCAACGTCAAGCTTGACGCAATGCTCATCCGGTATGGCTGAGCGTCAAAATAGTTTCCGGAAGCCGGCATGGACATCACCTCGACCCGCTTGAACGCACTGATCGGTGAAGCGCTTACCCCGCAGCCGGCGCCTTCGCCCAAGGCCGATCCTGCGGTGGCGGCTTTGATCAAGACGCTGGTCCAGCCGCCGGCGCCCTCGACGGGGCAGGCGGCGCAAATCGCGGCCCAGTCGCTGCAAAGCGCGCAGCCGCGCCCTGCCGCCCAGGCATCGCAGCGCCTGTCGTCCGCAGAGGTCGAGGATGCTTACCGCGCCGTGATGGAGCCCGATGCCGTCACCGACGCCTCGCCGGCAAGACCCTCGATGGGCAGGGCGGCGACGGATGCCGATCAGGCTCCGCGCGGCTTCGCCTCACCGCAGGCAGCGGTTGCAGACAATGTGTCCAGGCCCGCGGTTGCGCCGGCATTGTCCACATT
>NZ_RZSA01000980.1:0-2378 GCF_003998075.1 Mesorhizobium sp. M2A.F.Ca.ET.037.01.1.1
GGAGCAGGTCGGTCGAGGATCGTGCATTAGCGTTGAAATTCGATCACGATAAGCATGCGCATCTGATCCTACTGGAGGCTAAGTGGCCAAATTCGCGCGACAATGCCGTGCCTCCACCGTTGGGTGGTGGCCGTCGGCTAGCATCCGCGCTCAGCCAGTTGATCCGTCAGTTGCACGATGAAATTGAGGATGGCGAAGGTGCTGACGCCGGTCTGACCCTAGTCGTGCATAACTCGCCAGGGTGGGGCCTTCAGATCGACGATCTGCCTGACCTAGGGCCGAGATGGTTCGTAGTCTCGATGAGCGTTTACTCGTTTTCGATGCTGCTTCGGGCACCCGGATTCGAACTGCTCAAATTCTGGAAGATGTTGGCCGAGCTTCGCGAGATCAGGCATCGCGGCACGATCATCAAACTGTGGCCTGACCCGATCGTCTACTGGAGCGTCTGGGAAAACTTCGGATTTACCTTCACCCCGGCGTTAGCCGACATGCGCGGCATGGCGCTGATCGGCGATACAACGCTGGTGGCGCCTTTGGTTCGCCGGGTGCGGGATGCATGGTATGCCCATGGTGTCCGCACCCCTTGGGGCGAGTTCACCGTGGTCGAACGATATCCTGACGACGATGATACCACGCCCGATCCGCAGTCGCCCATCTACAACGATCACTTGGCCATAGCAGCCGGCACACTGGTCGGCGTGGTTGAAAACGAACACGGCCCCTGGTGGGTCTCCGTTGGCCGTCCTCCTACTGACGTGGAAGACCGGCAGTTTCTTTTTCTTCTTTGGCAGGCGGTACTGGAATGGTTGGCGCGCGCCGCCAACGAGGTGGGAGGGCGGCTCTCGGCAACCGCGAAGCCGCTTCTCGTGACGCTGCTTCCGATACCGATCACGATCACCGACGGCCCGGACACTGCGCAGTTCTTCTATAGGCCAGACGGCTCGGAGGTGAGGATCGCCCTGCCGGCTGATCTCATGGAGCGCATGGTCCGGGTGGACAACGCGGCTGAGATTCAGGTCTTGGCTTGGATTTTGGAGGGCATCCTAACGCTTCGCGGCGAAACGGCAAACGTCGGCGCGCTAAGTTGGGCGCGCGAGATACTTGCCAATCCGGATCTCAAGATGATCCACATCACCCGCGACATTGATCAGGCCTTCGCCATCGACCTTATGGCGGACAAAACCCGCTACCGCCCGCTCCAAGAACCCGACCTCGCGATTGCAGGACGCTGGATGGACGAGCGTCTTATTGCACGCCACGGCCTCACCATCACACCGCCCATGACGCCGATCAGGGATGCTGGACACGTCAATGCCATTCTCAACGCAGCTGTGGACGTGCACTGGGAGATATGCCGTGACCGCCTTTCGAGCCTCGATCGACGCGAGACATTGCACCTTGTCCTCGGGTTGATCGAAGCTGCGCACAGGCACCGGGTCGACGATGAGCGCGGCGCGCGGGCACGGCGCGTTGCCTACACGGATGATCCACAACTTGGCGTCCGGCGCGCGAACCAGCGTGATCACGCCTTCCGAACCTACCGCGTGGTCGCCGAGATGGCGCTCTGCGCCTGTCCGATGACTGGCGGTCGTCCACCGGGGCTGTCGGACATCGACGCTATCGCGGCGCAGGTAGCGGCGCTCGTCCGTACGGCCGAGTTCAGCGATGCCGCGCAGCGCAACCTTGTAAAGGGAGAATTCACATTTCTACCAGACGGTTCTATCCTGCCTTATGGCGGCGGAGCCGAGGCATTCATGACACAATACCTCAAGGCCTGCCTCGAAGAGTCCGTTGCCATAGACGAGGAACGCTATTCGGACCTCTTCGACACACCGCAAGACAACACGGAATGGGTCGCGCGCCATCAAGATGATCTACTGTCATCTGAGGACGAGGAGGAGGGAGATAACGGCGCCTTCGAATATGCGGTCCGAGAGGAGATTGGTCTGGCCATTTCGGCCATCGTGGCAATCGCCTTCGCCCTGCAAAACATCGCCGTTGGGCGATCCTCCGAAGTCACTTGCCTACGACGGTCTGAGTTAACTGCAGCTATCGTCGCTTTGACTGGGCGCTGGGGGAATCCCATCACCAGCGACGAATTTGATCGCTTCCTCGCCGCCTTCGGGCTGTTTACGCGCCCTGCGTGGGACACGCCGCCTCCGGGCTTCGCGCCGAGCGACATATTCCCCTGGTTCTTTGAGCGCAGGCTATCGCTGATGACGCGTCCGCTCCTGGTGCTGAGCGAGGAAGATGATCCTGATATCATGTTCGGCGTTCGCCAGATCCGAATGGGAACCGAGTACGCTATGCTGCTGCTGGAAATGGGGATCTGGGACAAAGGCAAACTGGGTAGCGCCGCAGCCAAGGCCTATATCTGT
>NZ_RZSA01000981.1:0-2378 GCF_003998075.1 Mesorhizobium sp. M2A.F.Ca.ET.037.01.1.1
TGTTCGATCTGAAGCAACTGCAGCTTTTTACCGCCGTGGCCGAGTTCGGCAGTTTCTCACGCGCGGCGGTGGCGCTTTCGATTAGCCAGCCGGTGCTCAGCCGGCAGATCAAGTCGCTCGAGGACAAGGTCGGCGTCGCGCTGCTCTATCGCAATGGCCGCGGCATCGTGCTTACGGAAGCCGGCAAGATCCTGCAAAGCTACGCTGTGGCCCTGCTTGAGCAGGCCGCGCGCGCCGAGACGGAACTGGCGGCGCTGCGCTCGAACCCGCGTGGCACGATCGTGCTCGGAATGCCGCCCTCGGTCGGCGTCGTGCTGACGGCGCCGCTGGTGCAGAATTTCCGCGTCCAGTTCCCGCAGGTGAGCCTGAGGGTGATCGAAGGCTTCAGCGGCCATCTGCTCGAATGGCTGGTGATGGGCAAGATCGACGTCGCGGTCCTGTACAACGCGCCGAGGATGAACAATCTTCTGGCAGAACCCATCCTGCGCGACGAGCTGTTCCTGCTCGGCGCCAAAAACGACCCACACAATCTCGGGCCAGGCCCTGTCGATGCGGACGTGATGTCCCGGCTGCCGATGATCCTGCCAGCGAGGCCGCATGGCCTGCGCGTGGTGCTGGATCACATTCTCGGGTCCGCCGGCATCGAGCCGAATATCGAGGTCGAGGTCGACGCCATGCCTTCGACCTTGCGGCTCGTCGAAGCGGGGATAGGCTACACCATCCTGTCTTATTCAAGCTGCCACAACCTCGTTGCCGAAGGCAGGATCAACTACTGGCGCATCCGCAATCCCCCGATCGAGCGGGAGCTGCTTCTGGCCACGTCCAGCCAGCGGCCAACCACGACGGTCATACGCGCGCTGACGACGCTCATCCGCGATGAGGTGCGTGTCCTGCGCAAGCTCGGGGTCTGGGAGCCGCGTCCGCCGTCTCCTGGCCCTGAACCTGCCGCTCACCTCGGACGAGTGGGATAAGGAGCGAGCCATGCCGGACGCGCGGGAAGGTACGGCGCTCCTCGGCATTGCCGGACGCAGATTCTCCGCTTGGGCTTCAGCGGTTCTCGCTATGAGGGGGGGCGTTCTTTCGTGCGAAAGGCGGTCTGCCGCGTCGCATTGGTTAGGATCTAACCCTGCCCGCGCTCGCACGTTGCCCGCACGCCGTGAGGCCATGCGATATACAAGATCTTCTTCGGCTTCCGCCCTCGAAGCCTGCGGCCGCAAGCTGACGTCTGCTTGCGGCCCGAATAGGATGCTGACCACCTCGACGTTGAGCGACGCTGTGGCGGACTGAGCGGATTCTTGGCGGTTTGTTACGCAGATTAAGGTCGCTTCGATCTTGAAGGACTTCAATAATGATCTAAGTGTATGAAATCATTGATTTATTAGGAAAATTCTGGCGGAGAGAGCGGGATTCGAACCCGCGTTACGGTTTCCCGTAAACACACTTTCCAGGCGTGCGCCTTCAACCACTCGGCCACCTCTCCGTCCTTGACATCTCGCGCCGGCCGGTTTTGCCGCGCGGGTTGGGGAGATGCTCCCGTGGGAAGTCCTCGACGGACATGGTGTGCCTTCAACCGGCGGGCAACCCTTCCCTGCACCCGCTAGCCGTCTAGGCAAACAGGCGCGGGGCTCATCTAGTCGATCCGAAAGCGAATGCCAAGCCATAATGGCGATGCAAAGGCTTTTGGCCGTGGATGGCCTCGAAGGCCGCCGCAACGAGGGCGTGCCGCGCGTTCGCGTGATGTATGCGGGCCGACCCGTAAGACCGTTCGCGCCTAAGCTGCAGCCTGGTTTCAGCGTGCGTGAGAGGGTGGACAGCGATCTGCAGGCAATGTCGTGGAAGTCGACAAGGTGACCGCATTGGGGGGAATCTCCGCCGTAAGCTCGCGCAGGGGCATTGAGCCGGATCAAATTCCTTGCAGCCGTCGCCTTGCTATGTTGCTCGCTTCCCGGGACAAGGTTGAATGCGCATCGCGATCCTGTCTGACATCCATGCCAACCGTGAGGCGTTCGACGCAGTCCTGGAGGTCGTTCGGGAGCAGGCGCCGGACCAGCTGGTTCTGCTTGGCGATCTGGTCGGCTACGGGCCCGATCCTGTCTATGTGGTCGAGAAGGCCGCCGATCTGGTGGAGGGCGGCGCGTTCTGCATCAAGGGCAACCACGATGAAGCGGCGGCCTTGGGCCGGACCGACATGACGGAGAACGCGCGGGCCGCCATCGAGTGGACTCGCGAACGGCTCGCCCAGGAGCATCTCGACTTTCTCGCGCAGCTGCCGCTTTCGCTCCGGTCCGAAGACCGGCTGTATGTGCACGCCAGCGCGGAGCGGCAGGAAAAATGGTTGTACATACGCGACGTCGACGCGGCAGAACGCTGCCTCTCCT
>NZ_RZSA01000982.1:0-2376 GCF_003998075.1 Mesorhizobium sp. M2A.F.Ca.ET.037.01.1.1
GTCTATACGTGTCCGCGCCGACCGCGATCAGGACGGCGGGCCGCTATGCCAGGAAGTGCGGGCATTGCCCGTCGATGCGCATGTCGAAAGCATCCTGCTCGAGGCCTTGAGGCCGGACAAGATCGCGATCGCCATCGCCGCCCTTGGCCAGATCGAAGAGGAGACGGCAGTGGGCACTGCGGCGCGAACGGGCGCGCTATGAGGCGGAAAGAGCACGGCGCCAATATGATGCTGTGGAGCCGGAGAACCGTCTGGTGGCACGGTCGCTGGAGCGCGGCTGGGAAGAGAAGCTGCGCGCTGCCGAGGCGATCGAACAGGATTACGAACGATGGCGATCCGACGAGCCCCTGGTCTTGAGCGAGTCCGACCGCCAAGCGCTGCAAAAGCTGGGGGAGGATCTGCCCGGCATCTGGCACGCCCCTTCCACAACATCGGCCGAGCGAAAGGCCATTTTGCGTCTCATCATTGGCGAGGTCGTCCTCGACCAAAAAGCTTCCAGGGCCAGGTCTGGTTCAAGATCCTGTGGCATACGGGAGCGACAAGCGAGCATTCTCTCCAGAGGCGGGTCCACACCTATGGCGACTACATCGATCTGGAGCGGCTGCGGAGCCGAGTGATCGAACTCAACGCCGCGGGCAAAATGGACAAGGAGATTGCGGCGGCCTTGAACGCGGAAGGCTTTGTCGCAGCACGCGGCTGCGCGTTCAAAGGTGAGAATGTCTGGCTTCTGCGGACACGTTGGGGCATCCCCACCGTCAAGATCAACGGGACGAGCGCCAATCCCGACCGATGGCCAGATGGAACCTACTCTGTTCAAGGGGCGGCCGTCGCCCTGGGCGTCACACCACAAACCGTCTTCGACTATCTCGCACGCGGCTGGCTCGAGGGGCACCAGCTCACGAAGGGACAGCCGTGGCAAATCGAGCTCTCAGGTGACCGGATCAACACGCTGCGGGCGCGGATCGCACGCAACAGGCGATCAAAGAAGGAGGTGGCATGAAAGAGGCTGCGCTTACTGGAAGAACGGATCGCCAAAGATGTTGATGGTGCTCGAGGGACAGTCGCACTTCCTACCTTGCGGCGTACCGTATTGGGGTTTCGAGACTCTCAATAACGGAGGAAGTGCGACCGTGCCTTACGATTATCACATCGGCGTGGATTACCACGGATCCTACAGCCATCTCGTCGTTCAGGATGGAACCGGGCGAACGCTGCGCTCGGGGCGGGTCAAGAACGACCGCCATTCGATCGCGGCGTTTTTGGATCGCTACAGGGACAACTCCCATGCTGTCGTCGAGGCCACCCGCAACTGGATGGTCATCTACGACTGGCTGGACGACATCTGCGATGATGTCGTGCTCGCCCACCCTTTGAAGGTGAAGGCGATCGCCGACGCCAAGATCAAGACGGACAAGATCGACGCGACGGTGCTGGCGCATTTGCTGCGAGCCGATCTTGTTCCCGAAGCCTGGGCGCCGAGCGAACAAGCGCGGGAACTGCGCCTGGCGCTACGCGAGCGTATGTTTTACGTGCGGCTGCGCACCATGGTGAAGAACCGCGTCATCACAGTCTTCGACCGCTATCCGGAGCAGACGGTCCGGCTCAAGAAGCTCGCCGATCTGTTCGGCAAGACCGGGCGCAAGCAATTGGCGGAATTGCCTGTCTCGCCGATCGATCGCATCCAGATCGACCGCAGCCTCGCCTTCGTCGACGATATCAATGCGCGGATCAAACAGTCGGAAGCGACGATCCGGGCGCTGACGCGAGAGAACACCAATGTGAAGCTGCTGAAGACAATTCCCGGCATCGGGGAATTCTTCGCCCGACTGATCGACGCCGAGATCGACGATATCCGCCGTTTCCGCTCGGCCAAGAAACTTGCCGCCTATGCCGGCCTTGTCCCGTCAACCTATGCGAGCGGTGGCAAGACTTACCATGGCAAGATCATCAAGCAGGGCAACAAATGGCTGCGCTGGGCTTTTGTCGAAGCGATTGGTCCAGCCGTCGCCACCGATCCCCAACTGAGAGAACAATATGAGCGCCTGAAGCCCCACGGCAGCAACAAGGCCAGGGTGGCGATAGCGCGAAAACTATTGACGATCGCATTCCAGCTCCTGCGCGAGCAGCGCCCTTACGAACAGCGCGGCCACAACGGGCAAGGATGCGCGTCAACGATATCCCGGCTGTCCTGATGATGCTCTAGCGAGCCTGGCAGTGCCGGGCTGCGCTCCTGAAGGAGAATAGGAAGCCGGGAGCCGAACGCCACTATGTGACCGAAGCCAGAGACAAACGGCATCAGGGTCACGGATTGGAGAATGGTTCGAGAACCGAAGGACGCCAGTCCAGCGGACGGTGGAGATTTAGCCGACCAGCCAC
>NZ_RZSA01000983.1:0-2374 GCF_003998075.1 Mesorhizobium sp. M2A.F.Ca.ET.037.01.1.1
GCCTAGGACCTCCGCACCCGCCGCCACGCAGCGGGCGCGATACCTGTGTACTTTACAAAGATGCGGGTAAAATGGCTTTGGTCCGAGAAGCCACAGGCATGGCCAATTTCGCCCACGGGCAAATCCGAATTCAGAAGCATACTTTTCGCCTGTTCCACGCGTTGCGCAACCAGCCACTGAAAGGGCGACAATCCTACCGTAGCTTTGAAAGCACGGGCGAAGTGGCTTCTAGATAAACCGCATACCCGCGCGAGTTCCTCTAGGCCAACCTGTCCGTCCATGTTGGCCAGAAGCATCTCCTTCGCCCGACGCTCATGCCTGCGTGCTAACCCGCCCCGCACGGGCCGCAGGGCTGCAGGCTGCTCCGAATAAAACGCGGTGAGATGGGTCATGAGTGCCGTGGCCAACTGGTCAGCAAACAATCGGGCCATCGTATCCGGCCGCTCAAACGCGGGGACCAGACACTCTCCCAAGTTGCTTATCGTGGGATCACTCAAGGCCACACCGTTGGCAGTTCGAAGCTTCCCCACCGGCCGCAAGTCATGCTCGTCCTGGAAGCGCTGCAGTGCCTCGCCAGAGGTGTACATGGAGAGGCAATCCACGGTGCCTTTGGTTACAGAGGCATGGTCTTCATTGAGGTCCAGGAACAGGAATTGTCCCCCGTGCAGAGGCATCGACGAAACCGGCTTGCCATTGACCCAGTAAGGATAACTTGGGAGGTAGCGGCGCTGAAGGCACAGCAGATAGCCGTTACTGCTTTCCATGTGTACCGGTGTTCCCTGATCAACCTGTGTCCAGTTCACTCGGGTACCGATGATCTCGGCCACCTGGAGAAAACGTGTTGATAGCGTCCGCGGCTCCTCCAAACCTACGAATCTCCCAACGCTGCGTGCAATTTCGGCGTTCATGGGGTTCCCTCAAATCTGAGCAAACAGTTTGCATCAAGGCGCACGAGCAGTTCAAGACTGTGCTGGCCGAGCTGAACAGCATGGCGGCTTTGTGCCGAAGGCCTCCAGCAACGGACGTCGGGTTACGGCCCATCGCAGACGTCGGCAAACTCTGTCCTATCCAAGGCGGATGTTGCTGTAAGACCGTCGAGCGACCGCTAAGCCGGTGGCCGGTGACCCGTGGAGAGGTCGCTGCATGATTTACCCCTCTGTTTGGTGACGCCCGGATTAAATCGACCGTCCGGCATCTTCACAAGGCGGTCGTTGTCCGCCGCGAACAGAATGCGGGCCTTCGGATACTTCGCCCGTATCGCCTTCGAAACCGGGCCGAGGTTGCCGGCGTCGAATGCCGTAATAGTGAGGTAGCCGGTAGCCTGATGAACGCGGGCAGCGGTGCTGTAGCCTCGGCGATGGTGATAACGAAGCCGGCGCCAGGATCTTCGGGCCGCTTGCCGATCGGATGGTAATTCCCATCTTTGGCAGTGCCCTTGAGAAACCGTTTCGTGCCATCGTCGCCGATAAGCTGGACGCTCGCCAGTTCGGCGCCAGGCGTGTACAGCGGCACGACAAGGGAACCGGCGCGGGCGGTGCGCGGGTCTTCCTCGGGGTCCACCACGTATTTGACGTTTTGCTTCAGGCGCCGAAGGCCAGGGAAGGGCGGCAGACCCTTTTTCGCGAGGTAGGGGTGTGAGGCCGGCGCCTTCTCGGTCGACGCCATGATGAGCCCGGCAGCGGCGGCAGCGGCGGCATTAAGGGCGGCCCGCTCTTCCTCGCGCTGGCGTTGCGTTTCCGCCATGCGTTTTTTCAGTTCGGCGCGTTCGGCCGCCGTCATCGCGGAGGGGCGCTTTTCCGTCCATGTATCCTGAATTCCGGTTTGCAGGTCGCCGAAGGCGCCCGAGGCCGGGGTGTCCAGATGCAGCACATACCAAACGTGTTGGTTCCTGGCCTTTTTCTTGCCCTGGGCATTGGCGCGGTGCACCTTTCCATCGGCAATCGGGTGAGAGGCGCCGCGCGAGTTGGCGGTGTCCATATGGACGCCCGCCGAGCGCATCGCGTCGAGGAATTCAGTGTTTTCTGTTCATCGCCGTGCTGCCGGACGTTTGCAAATTGCAAACGCCGCGCTGACGCGCCGTCTTCGGCAACGGGCTCTTGCTCGCCGGATGGCGACTCATTAAAATGGTTCACGGTCAATCCACTTGAATGTCAGAATGCAAAGCCCGCCGGTTGCAGCCAGGCGGGCTTTTTGCGTTAAGCGCGGACGCGTCGGCTCTCTATGAAGGCCGTAAGCTCGGCTTCGGGCCAATAGTTCCGGCCATTGATGTTGATCGGGCGAGGAAAGCCAAGATCAGGCTTACGCAACCAACGCCAAATGGTCATGTCGCTGACGCCGCCGACGCGGGTTTTCATTTCATTCGCCGGAAGCAATC
>NZ_RZSA01000984.1:0-2374 GCF_003998075.1 Mesorhizobium sp. M2A.F.Ca.ET.037.01.1.1
ATCTCATCATTGCCGTGGCCGCGATCATTTTCCTGGCGGCGGCAATCCGCATCCTCAGGGAATATGAGCGCGGCGTGGTCTTCACGCTCGGCCGCTTCACCGGCGTCAAGGGCCCCGGCCTGATCATCCTCGTCCCCTTCGTCCAGCAGATGGTGCGGGTCGACCTGCGCGTGGTGGTGCAGGATGTGCCGCCGCAGGATGTCATCTCGCGCGACAATGTCTCGGTCAAGGTCAACGCCGTGCTCTATTTCCGCATCGTCGACGCCGAGCGGGCGATCATCCAGGTCGAGGATTTCATGGCCGCCACCAACCAGCTGGCGCAGACCACGCTGCGCTCGGTGCTCGGCAAGCATGAGCTCGACGAGATGCTGGCCGAGCGCGACAAGCTCAACAGCGACATCCAGGAGATACTCGACCAGCGCACCGATGCCTGGGGCATCAAGGTTTCCAATGTCGAGATCAAGCATGTCGACCTCAATGAGAGCATGATCCGCGCCATCGCCAAGCAGGCCGAGGCCGAGCGGCTGCGCCGCGCCAAGGTGATCAACGCCGACGGCGAGCAGCAGGCGGCGGCGAAGCTGGTCGAGGCCGGCCGCATGCTGGCAACCGAGCCGCAGGCCATGCAGTTGCGCTATTTCGAGGCCCTGCACGACATCGCCGGTGAGCGTTCGTCGACGGTGGTGTTCCCCCTGCCGGTGGAACTGCTCGGGCAGTTCATGAAGGCGCATGGCAAGTGAGGCCCTGACCCTGCTCCTTCCCATCGTGTGGGGGAGGGGCTTCGCCAAGGGGAAGCCGCGTTCGCGGCGCAACCGGGGAACCGCCTTGGGTGGCGGCCTTAACCCGGAAACAACTTTTCAGGTGCTTTTAATGACCCGATCGGAGGTCGGTCGGCGTCATGTGGCAACACCTTACGGCAAATCTGGCTGCGGTGGCGCTGTTCGTTTCCGGCTGGAACTACGTGCAGCCCTGGCTTGAGGGGCGCTCGCAAAAGTTCAGGCTGCTTGTCTTCGGCTGCATCATGGGCTGGGGCGCCCTGGCCTCCATGCTGTTGACCGTCGAGATTCGGCCGGGCGTCCTGCTGGATCTCAGGACGTCGCTGGTTGCGACGGCCGGCCTGTTCGCCGGCCTGCCGGGCGCATTGGTGGCCGCCGCCTTTCCGCTGGGATACCGCATCGCCATCGGCGGCCAAGGCCTCACTGCCGGACTGGTCGGCATTGCGGTGGCGTTCGCCGCCGGCGTTCTTGCCAACCGCATCATCGGGCGCCGCCAGACGCGCGTCTGGCAAGTGCTGGTGTTTGCGGTCTGCGTTGGCCTGTCCGGGCTGGTACCGATCTCGATCCTGCCGCAGACGGCCGTCCCCGTTATCGACGCGCGCCTCGTGCTGCCGCTCATCGCGCTCAATATGGCGGCAACCGCCGTGGCCGGCCTCGTCGTGCTGCACACGCAGCTTGTCACCAAGGAGCGCAATCTGCTGCGCGCCGCGGTCGCCCAGGCGCCGGACTTCTACTACGTCAAGAACACGCGCGGCCAGTTCGTCGCCGTGAACCAGTCCGTCGCCGCCTTCCACGGCTACGACCATCCGGTCCAGATGACGGGCAAGACCGACTTCGACATAGCGGACCCTGCGCGCGCCCAGACCCTCTTTGAGCTCGAGCAGCGAATGCTGGAAACGGGCGAGGGGATGGCCGATTTCGAGGAGCAGGTCCCCAATGCGAAGGGCAATCTCCGTTGGTTCTCCACCTCGAAGACGCCCGTGCGCGATGTCGAGGGCAACATCATCGGCCTCGTCGGCGTCACGCGCGACGTCACGGCGCAGAAGCAGCTCGAACAGGCATTGCTCGAAGCCAAGAACCAGCTTTCCTACGCGCTGTCGGAAATGTCGGACGGACTTGCCATGTTCGATGCCGAAGGGATGCTGATCTTCTGCAACGAGCAATACCGGGACTTCTTTCCGCTCACCGGCGACCTGCGCGTTCCCGGCACGAGACTGCGCGACATCCTCGAAGCCGTGACGGTGACCGGTGAGCAGGTGGGCATCCCCAAGGGTCACGAACGGGAGTGGATAGACAATGTAGTCGGCGCGCTGCGCACGCCGGGCGAGCAGCAGATCAAGCTTTTCGACGGCCGCTGGCTGATGTTGCGGACGAGGCCAACAGAGGCAGGCCTGGCGCTTGTGGTCGTCTCCGACATCACCGAGATCAAGAGCACCGAGGGAGAGCTGACCACGCTCAGCAACCAGCTGGCGCAGCTTGCCAACACCGATCCCCTGCTTGGCGTCGGCAACCGCCGCGCCTTCGATCAGAAGCTGGCCGGTGTCGTTGCCGAGGCAAGCCAGTCCGACCGGGAATTCGCGCTGCTGTTGATCGATGTCGAC
>NZ_RZSA01000985.1:0-2370 GCF_003998075.1 Mesorhizobium sp. M2A.F.Ca.ET.037.01.1.1
GAGTCAAGCAGAGTCCGAAGGAATTTATTCCTTCGCCTTTTACCCTGAAAGCCCATGGCCAGCCGGCTCATTTGCCTCTATCGGCGCGAAAGCCTATATGCCGGGATCAAAGGACGTTTCATGGCCCGCATCTACAAGACCCGCACTTGGCACGATCAGCTCTCGCCGTCGATGGACGAGCTGGAGCTTATGGCGCTGGAGGCCTATGCCCATCTGCCGGACGAGTTCCGCAAGCTCACCGGCGAGATCGTCATCCAGATCGCCGAATTCCCGACCGACGAGATCATGGACGACCTGTCGCTGGAGACGCCCTTCGACCTGCTTGGCCTGTTCGAGGGGCGCGGCATCGCCGAGCGCTGGAACCCGCAGACCGGCGAAGGACCGAACCGCGTCACGCTCTACCGCCGCGCCATCCTCGACTATTGGGCCGAGAACGAGGAGACGCTGGGCGACATCGTCACCCATGTGCTGATCCACGAGATCGGCCACCATTTCGGCCTGTCGGATGACGACATGGAGCGGATCGAGGAGGCAGCCGAGCAGGCGGCGGCGGGCTGAGAAACTGTTTGGAAATTCTACTCCGGCGGCCATCTGGCGGCGCTTTCTGCGCTTCCGGTGCTCACGGACAAATGTCCGCTCCGCTCCGGTTCTCGAAATCACCACCATATGACTCGCCAGAGCGAATTTCGAAACAGTCTCTAAACGCCTTCCCTACCAGTCGCTGAGCTTGGTGTCGGCTGTGTATTCCTGGCCTTCGACATCCTTCACCACGGCCTGGCCGCAGCGCATCGACTTGGTCTTCTTGTCATAGGCATAGGTCGGCGAGCCGAACAGGTGCCAGCCCTTGTTCAGCGCGGCGGTGACCTTGTGGCAGAAGGTGGAGTCGTCCGGACCGGACAGGAAGCGGTAGAGTTTCATTTTTCGAACCTATCATGTGTATCGGCGCATCATGCGCCGATGACCGCGGCCTTCGCCAGAAGTTTCTCGGCTTGCGTCAGATGCAGCCGCTCGACCATGCGGCCGTCCAGCGCGATGACCCCCTTGCCGGCATTTTCAGGCCGCGCGAACGCATCCCGGATCGCACGGGCCTCGGCAAGTACTTCGGGCGCCGGCGAGAAGGCGCGGTTCGCCGGCTCGATCTGGGCCGGGTGGATCAGCGACTTGCCGTCAAAGCCCATGGCGGCTCCCTCGGCGCATTCGCGGGCAAAAGCGTCGAGGTCGCGGAAATCATTGGCGACGCCATCGATGACGTCGAGGCCGCCGGCCCGCGCCGCCAGCACCAGCTGCATCAGCCAGGGCATCAGATAGCGCCGGTCGGGCGTCGCCAGGATGCCGGTCGCCTTTACCAGGTCGTTCGTTCCGGCCACGAAACAAGCCAACCTCGAAGCCGGATCGCGCCCGAGCTCGGCGATGGCGCCGATGTTGAGCAGCGCTTTCGGCGTCTCGACCATCGCCCATAGTTTCACGCCGTCCGGCACGGAATTGTCGTCGAGCAGGTCGCCGGCCTCGAGGATGTCGCGCGGCGTGCCGATCTTGGGCAGGAGAATGCCGTCGGGCTCGGCCTTGGCGACAGCCAGAAGATCGTCGGCGCCCCATTCGCTGGCCAAGGCGTTGATGCGCACCACCATCTCGCAGCGTTTTTCGGGCCGGGCGAGAATGCCGGCGACCTTGTCGCGCGCGGGAACCTTGTCAGCAGGCAGGACGGCGTCCTCGAGATCGAAGATGACGGCATCGCAGGCCAGCGAGCCGATCTTGGCGAGCGCCTTGTCGTTCGAGGCGGGGATGTAAAGCACGGAGCGGCGCGGGCGGTAGGTGTCGACGGTCATGGCCGATCTATGCCGGGTGATGGCGTGGGAGGCAAGGCGGAGGTTAATCTCCCCCCTTTGAGGAGGAGATGTCGCCGCAGGCGACAGAGGGGGTCGCCGCGCGTGAAGCGCCGGCGTTCTGCGCGGCAAGAATGAGGTCGGCCCTTTACGCGCTAGGACCCCCTCTGACCGCTTCGCGGCCCTCTCCCCCTCGAGGGGGGAGAGGGCGACCTGCCTGCACGAAATCTGCAAATCCTTACGGAAAACCTCCTCCATTCCGCCGCGCGCTTACCGCGTCCGTCTGCGACAAGGCCGTCATGCAAAAGCCACACACATCCCGCTGGACCCTGCCGCGCCGGCTCCGCGACGAAGGCTGGTGGCTCGTCGCGCCGCAAAGACTGCGCGTCGCGGCGGACGTCCTGCTTTTCCCGCCGAGGTCGCGCCATGTGGCGGATACGCCGAGGAGGGTCCGGCGATGAGGCTCTTTGCCAACCATGCCATGGGCTCTGTCCAGGCATGCACGGATGCCCGAGCGCGTTGCGGTCTCATGGGCTTGTCCCGACAC
>NZ_RZSA01000986.1:0-2364 GCF_003998075.1 Mesorhizobium sp. M2A.F.Ca.ET.037.01.1.1
TCATGCCGCCGATCGCGGTGGCGATCCCGATCTACCTGATGTATCGCGAGCTCGGCCTCTCCGACACCGCGCTCGGCATGATCCTGCTCTACACCGCGGTCAACGTCTCGCTGGCAGTCTGGCTGCTCAAAGGCTTCATCGACGAGATCCCGCGCGAATATGAAGAGGCGGCGATGATCGACGGCTATACGCGGCTGCAGGCCTTCTGGCGCACCGTGCTGCCGCAGGCGACGACCGGGATCGCCGCGACCGCGATCTTCTGCCTGATCTTTGCCTGGAACGAATATGCGTTCGCCGCTCTGCTGACCTCCGGCACGGCGCAGACCGCGCCGCCCTTCATCCCGACCATCATCGGCGAAGGCGGCCAGGACTGGCCGGCGGTGGCGGCCGGCACAACTATCTTCCTGGTGCCGATCCTCGTCTTCACCATCCTGCTCCGCAAGCAACTCTTGCGCGGCATCACCTTCGGCGCGGTGCGCAAATGAGCACGATCCAGACCGCAAAACGCAAATCGCGCTGGCCCGTCTGGGCAAGGCGCGGGCTGATGGAGAACATCGCCACGGCGATCATCGCGATCGGCTTCCTGATGCTGTTCCAGCCCTTCGCGCTGTCGCTCTACACCTATTCCTTCATCACCATGCTCGCCGGTACGGTGATGTTCATCATCGTCTCGAAATTCCCGGAATAGAGATGGCCGAGATTCGTGTTCAGAACCTGAGGAAAGCCTTCGGCGCATTCGTCGCCGTGCAGGATTCCAATTTCGTCGTCGAGGACGGCGAGTTCTTCGTCATGCTCGGACCGTCCGGCTGCGGCAAGACGACAACGCTGCGCATGATCGCCGGCCTCGAACTGCCGACCGGCGGCAAGATCCTGCTCGGCGGCGAGGATGTCACAATGCGCCGGGCGCGCGAGCGCGACATCGCCTTCGTCTTCCAGCTCTTCGCGCTCTACCCGCATATGAACGTGCGCAAGAATATCGGCTTTCCGCTGCTGGCGCAGGGCATGCCGGCAGCCGAAATCCGCAGCCGCGTCGAGGAGACCGCGAAGCTGCTGCGCATCGATCACCTGCTCGACAAATCCGTCTCCGGTCTTGCCGGCGGCGACCGCCAGCGCGTCGCGCTCGGCCGCGCCATCGTGCGGCGGCCGAAATGTTTTCTCATGGACGAGCCGCTGGGGACCCTCGACACCGAGTTCCGCGATCTGATGGTGCATGAGCTGCGCGAGCTGCACAACCGCATCCACGCCACGACCGTCTATGTCACGCACGATCAGATGGAAGCGATGTCGATGGCCGACAAGATAGCGGTGATGAACCACGGCGTCATCGAGCAGTTCGGCACGCCGCGCGAGATCTACGACCGGCCGGCGTCCATGTTCGTCGCCGATTTCATCGGCTCGCCGCCGATGAATTTCCTGAAATTCGGCGGCGGGCTCGCCAAGGGCGCGAAGGAGATCGTCGTTCAGGGCGCCAAGGTGGCGGTGCCGGAAGTGCGCGAGGACATCGCGCCCGCCGACATGGCGCTCGGCATCCGGCCCGAGCACATCCGCTTCGACGACGGCTCGAAGCTGCGCGGCGCGATCTATGGCACCGAATATCTCGGCACCACGCAGATCGTCGCTGTCGAGACGGCCGACGGCATCATCAAGGCGCGGGTGCCGGCCGGCATCCATCTCAGCCCCGGCGAGCAAGTCGGGCTGAAGCTGAGCAGCGCGCGGCTGTCGCTGTTCGAGAAGGGTTCCGGACGCGCGGTCAGGACCGCCATGCATGATCAGGCAGCGGAGGCGCGCCATGGCTGATGTCCGTATCCAGGGCGTGACCAAGAGTTTTGGCGACACCGTCGCGACCGACGATCTCGACCTTACGATCAAGGACGGCGAGTTCGTCGTGCTGCTCGGGCCGACCGGCGCCGGCAAGACGACGACGCTGAGGCTGATTGCCGGCCTGGAGCGGCCGGATAGCGGCACGATCCATATCGGCGGCCATGACGCCACGACCCTGTCGCCGGCCGAACGCGACACCGCTTTCGTCTTCCAGCAATATTCGCTCTATCCGCATCTGTCGGTGTTCGACAATCTCGCCTTCCCGCTGCGCTCGCCGGCGCGGCGCTTTCCGGAGGAGGCGGTGCGCCGCCGCGTCGAAGAGGTGGCGCGCATGGTGCGCATCGACCACAAGCTCGACAACCGCTCGACGAAGCTGTCGGGCGGCGAGATGCAGCGCGTCGCCATCGGCCGCGCCCTGGTGCGCAAGCCGGCGATCTACCTGATGGACGAGCCGCTGTCCTCGCTCGACGCCAAGCTGCGCGCCGATCTCCGGCTCGAGTTGAAGCGCATCCAGTCCGAGCTCGGCGCCACCATGCTCTATGT
>NZ_RZSA01000987.1:0-2360 GCF_003998075.1 Mesorhizobium sp. M2A.F.Ca.ET.037.01.1.1
TTGTCGAACAGATCTTTTACGCTGGCGATGTTGTTGTAGCGGAAGGTGACGGTGAGATTTCGGACCACCTCCGGAATACCGGCACTCATCGGTGTCGTGCCGATGAACCAATCGTCCGTCGAAAAGAATGGATGGTCGGCGCAGCAGGCCACGAGGTCGCGCCCTGTATAAGCGCGGGCCAAGCGCACGGCGCCGGACGTCGCATCCGAGCCATCCTTGCAGAATTTTACCATCTGCGCGTCGACAAGCTCCAGAAACGTCTCGGCGCAGTCGACTTCGATCCTAGCCGGTCGCGTGAAATTGGAGCCACCACTCAACGCTGCCTCAACCGCTCTCAGGACTGTCGGGTAGGCATGCCCCAATCCAACGGAACGATTGCCCATGCCATATTCGATGTATTCGTTGCCATCGACGTCCCAGACATGACATCCAAGTCCACGCTCAATGAAACCCGGGGCGAGAATGGGATACTGATCATCGCCCTTCGCGTATGTATGGCAGCCACCTGGGATCAGTTGGCGCGCGCGACCTTGCAAACGGACAGATTTGCGAAAACAAGGGCTCTGCTCAGACATGTACCACACTCCAGCTGTTGGAAAGTCTACATGTCCGGTCCAAAATTTCGCGATCACCAAATGGCTGCCGATTTAGCACTTATGGTGGATGTTGGAGCCCAATACCGGCGTTTTATAACGATCACGCCATTTGCAGCGGCTGCGGAACAGCCGATCGCGGAACGAGGCTAACAAAGACGACCCGCAGAAGTGAACTCTGGCGGGCCGTCTGAAACCACCTGTCATTCTTCCGCGAGGGCACCTTCCCCGAAAAGGTCGTTCACCTTGTAGGCAACCTCAGTCCTGTTGGTCGCCTTCAGTTTCTTCATGATATTGCGGATGTGGACTTTCACGGTGCTTTCGCGCAAGTTCAGTTCGTAGGCTATGATCTTGTTCGCCTTGCCGCGCCGAAGCGCCTGAGCCACTTCAGCTTGCCGGTGCGTGAACATAGTCGTCAGCGGACGTGTGTCGCGGCTGCCTGAATCGATCAGATGCCGCATGGACAGCACGCTACTGGCCGGTACGAAGATGCCGCCAGCCGCCGCAAGGTTGACGGCTTCGACACAGACGTCAATGCCAACAGAAGTCGGAATGTATCCGCGTGCGCCGCTTTCAAGGGCGGTCAGTATCTGTGTAAGATCTTCCGTGTCAGCCAGCAGAATCACTGGAACAGAACTGAACTCTGAAGAGATCATTCGGACCTCTTCAGCTATGCTTTGATCGGTAACTTTGCGTCCGCCAAGATTAAATAGGATAGCGGCTAAAGGAGGGTATGCTTCCTTCTTTATTCGCCATTCTTCGATCCTGTCCATGGCGACAACAGCCATGCCAAGCTCATGGTCCTCCAGAGCCGATGCTAGACATTCCCGGTCTAACGCCCTTCCGTCAAGAATAAGTAGGCATTCCTTGTCTAGTTGTTCGTTGCTCTTTGCGCTGCTCGACGAGATTTCTGATTGATTTGGCGAAGCAAGATTATGTAGGCCGATCACAGAACTCATACTAGCACCCCAACTTTTGCCCAACACGACCGCCTCATGGCGGCCGACAGCCCCCTCAAATCCTAGATTTTTTGAAAGTTTCTACCAATCTGAGAGTCCAGCCAGGCCCCCCCAGCTTGGACCCTCATCGCTTCTCCCCTACACCACCTAGAATTCAGTAGTTGATGCTTTACTAGCGAGAGCTAATCTAAGTTAATTTTCTGTAAATTTTTTTGGCTCTCAAGGGTCCCGCTGATGGGCAGGCATACGGGCCGAAACCATTGGGCCGGGTTCCTGGAGTCGTGCACGCAAATGATTTCAGGCAAAGCAGCGCCGCCAACCTCATCCGATAGGCGGAAGCAGGACCGTTAATCCACGGCGGCTTCTTACTCCAAAGGCTTCGTTGACGTCATACATTGCCAAAGAAGAACATCTGTTTGCCAGCGTCTGCCCGGGCTTACGCCGGTCTGTCTGCGGATAAAGCGAAGACAGGGTAGGGGAGCCATTCGCCCGCCCCAATGGCTCCCCTATCGCTTTTGCGGTGAGCGGCACAGCAGAAAATCCGCCTGCCAGCATTGTCTGGCAGGCGGACAGATGCTCCTAGAATTGACGATTGGAACCTCAGGCGTGTCCCTGGGGTTCAGTCTCGCTCAGCCAACGGCAGACCGCCTCATGGCTACGGGTCACTGTCTCAAACGCATCGATCAACTTCTTGGCGGCTTTGTTAGCGACGTGGGATTCAGGATACTGGGCGGTCACAGCCTGCGCTCGCTCATAAATTTCCTTGAGCTGCTTCACCTGCTTTGGTCCAAATGCGCCGTGTACAACC
>NZ_RZSA01000988.1:0-2357 GCF_003998075.1 Mesorhizobium sp. M2A.F.Ca.ET.037.01.1.1
GGCCTATGAGGCCTGGTCGTTCAACGCGATCCCCAGGATCGGCAAGGCGGTGACCGGCGACGGCGAGCCCTATTCCTACCTCGTCGAATCCATCCGCAAGTTCCCCAACCAGCAGAATTTCGCGGCGATGATCGCCCGCGCCGGCTTCGATCGCGTCACCTTCCGCAACTATTCGGGCGGCATCGCCGCCCTTCATTCCGGCTGGAAGCTTTGAGGCGGGACCTTTGAAGCAGGCCCCCTTGAAACAGGCCCTCTTGAATCGGGATGGCCAATGAGCAGCGTCGGCGCCGCCTTCAGGCTCGCCCGGGCCGGCTGGGTGCTGGTCCGCGAGGGCGTCGTCGCGGCGTTGCCGGGCGAGGAGCTCTCCGGCATGCCGAAATTCGGCTGGAGCGTTGCGCGACTTTTCACCCGGCGGCGGGCGCTGAGCTATCAGCGCGGCGACAGGCTGGCGCGCGCGGTGGTGCGGCTCGGGCCTTCCTATGTCAAGCTCGGCCAGTTCCTGGCAACGCGGCCCGATGTCGTCGGCAACGACATGGCGCTCGACCTCGCGCTGTTGCAGGACAAGATGCACACCTTTCCGAAGGCGGAAGCGGTCCACGCGATCGAGGCCTCGCTCGGCCGCAGGATCGACGATCTCTATTCGAGCTTCGGTGAGCCGGTGGCGGCGGCCTCGATCGCGCAGGTGCACAGGGCCGAGGTCATGCGCGAGGGCACTGCTTCGCGCGTGGCGGTGAAGGTCATCCGGCCCGGCGTGCGGCACCGCTTCTTCCAGGACCTCGAAAGCTATTTCCTCGCCGCCCGCCTGCAGGAAAAATACATCCCATCGTCGCGCCGGCTGCGCCCGGTCGAGGTGACGCAGACGCTGGCGCAGACCACCAGGATCGAGATGGATTTGCGGCTCGAGGCGGCAGCGCTTTCGGAGCTCGGCGAGAACACCAAGGACGATCCGGGGTTCCGCGTGCCGGCAGTCGATTGGGAACGGACCGGCCGCGACGTGCTCACCATGGAGTGGATCGACGGCGTCAAGATGAACGACATCGCCGGCCTTGCTGCCGCCGGTCATGACCTCAAGGCGATCGCCACCAATCTCATCCAGTCGTTCCTCAGGCACACGCTGCGCGACGGCTTTTTCCATGCCGACATGCATCCGGGCAACCTGTTCGTCGAGGCGGACGGCACCATCGTTGCCGTCGATCTCGGCATTGCCGGGCGGCTCGGCAAGAAGGAGCGGCGCTTCCTGGCGGAGATCCTCTACGGCTTCATCGTGCGCGACTATCAGCGCGTCGCCGAAGTGCATTTCGAGGCGGGCTATGTGCCGCGCCAGCACAATGTCTCGGCCTTCGCGCAGGCGATCCGCGCCATCGGCGAGCCAATCCACGGCCAGTCGGCCGACACCATCTCGATGGCGAAGCTTTTGACGCTTCTTTTCGAGGTCACCGAGCTGTTCGACATGGCGACGCGACCGGAGCTGATCCTGTTGCAAAAGACCATGGTGGTCGTCGAAGGCGTCGCCCGCACGCTCGATCCGGCCTTCAACATGTGGAAGACCTCCGAACCGGTGGTGGGCGACTGGATCGCCGGCAATCTCGGTCCGCGCGGGCTGCTCACCGACGCGCGCGAAGGCGCCAAGGCGCTGCTGGCACTCGCCCGCCAGGCGCTGGACCTTGCCGCCCGAACCGACCGGCTGTCGCGCGAGATCGACCTGATGGCCGAGAACGGCCTGCGCTTCGACGAAGCGACCGCGCAAGCCATCGGCGAGGCTGAAGCGCGCCACACCCGGTCCGGCCGCGTGGCGCTGTGGGTGATCGCGCTGACGCTGATCTACATCGCGTGGAAATCGCTCTGATTGCTTGCAATGCTAGCATCCAATTTGCTAGCGTTGCAGGCAGTTGACGGTTGGAACGGGATCATGGGCACGATTACTGTCCGTAATCTAGCGGACGACGTGAAGCAGAGATTGCGCGAACGTGCTGCAGCACGCGGCGTGTCCATGGAAGAACAGGCGCGCGAGATCCTGGGCAGAAGCGTTCTGTCCGCAGGAGCGGCGACCGCCCCGGCGGGCGAGAGCCTTTACGCGGCGATCCGCGGTCTGGTCGAGCCGCATGGCGGCTTTGATATTGAGCTGCCACTGCGCGGCCAATCCGTGGGAAGCCGCATGACTCTCTCCGGCAAGCGCATCCTGCTGATCATCGGCGGCGGCATCGCCGCCTATAAATCGCTTGATCTGATACGGCGGCTGCGCGAGCGCGGCGCTTCTGTGCGGGTGGTGATGACCTCGGCAGCGCAGGAATTCGTCACCACCCGCACAGAAGCGCCGCGCTCGCGCAGCCGCCGTATCAGATCAAGCGATTTATAGG
>NZ_RZSA01000989.1:0-2350 GCF_003998075.1 Mesorhizobium sp. M2A.F.Ca.ET.037.01.1.1
GCCTTCGCCGGATCTCCTCGACCAGCTGATGGCAGCCAAGGCCGCGCCGCTGGAGATACGCCCTGAGCCGGCCGAGCCGCAGCCCAGCGCCGAGGACCTGGCCGAACGGCGCGAGCGCATGGACCGCATCCTGCGCGCCATTCTGGCCGAGCCTGATGCGGGTTTCCGCGTCATCGGCGTGCTCTATCAGGAGTTCGTGGTCCGCTGCCGCATCGAAGGGCTTGCCTCGGTGGTGCCCGATCTTCCGGAATTCCGCCGAATGCTGACCAGGGCGCGTGCCGGCGTCGGCTCCGACATGGCCGAGGACGATGCCTGGCGGGACGTCTCCGTGCGCGCCTCGCTGCTGCCCGAGGACATGCAGGGCGTGTTCATGATGATCGCCCGCGCCGCCAAGGAAGGCTGGCCTTGCCCGAGCGACGCGGCGATTGCGCGGGCCTACGGCTCGCATTCGCTGCGCCGCGCGCGGCGGCTGCTCGACTATATCGAGGAGCAGGGCCTCATCGTCTGTCAGGTCGACGGCACAGGGCGACGCACAGTGACGCTGGTCGAGCTCGCCTGGGCGACGGCGCCGGGCGACCCGAACGCCTTGGAGCAGGACAGCTCGGCGGCGTGATTACGGCTGCAACTCGATCGTGCGGACATCGCGAAGCGGCGGCGCGCGATGGGTGGAGACGACGACGATCCTATCGCTGAAGCGGGCGAGCAGCCGCTCGAGGATGCGCTCGCCCTGCGCCTCGTCGAGATGCTCGGTCGGTTCGTCAAGCAACACAACGGGTCGGGGTGACAGCCAGGCGCGCGCGAGGTTGATGCGCTGCGCTTCGCCGAGCGAGAACCTGTCCTGCCTGACCCAGCTGTCCAGCCCCCCCGAGTCGCGGATGCGGCCGTCCATCTCGACGGCTTCCAGCGCCCGCCACAGCGCGGCATCCGGGACATCGCCGGCGAAGAGATTGGCGCGGACGGTGTCCTCCAGCACGACCGCGTCGTGCAGGACGAGGGACACGAGCGCCCGCCGCTCGCCTGCCGACAGGATGCGGTCGTCGGTGGCGAAGGCATCGTCGCCGATCCAGCCGGCGATCTGCTTGAGCAGGCTCGTCTTGCCCGAACCGCTTGCGCCGACGAGCAGTGTCGGCTGGCCCCACGCGAGGAGCAGAGAGATGGGCGTTCCGATCGACCGGCCGTCGGGTGCACGGCGTTGCAGGCCGCCATGAAGCAGCAGGGCGGGCTTGATGTCATCCAGGGCGAATTCGCGCCTGCCGGCCGCGGTGCCGCGTGTCCATTGGCCGATCTCGGCGCAAGCCGCGTTGCGGCGGAGCACGGCAACCAGCATGCGCGATGCGCCATTCATGGTTTCGCCCAGCGCCAGCCAGGAGAAGGCGAGCAGCATCGGCGCGAGAAGCTCCGTGCCTTGTCTGCCCGCATACCAGGCAGCCGCCATCACACTGACGCCGGCAACCGGACCGAAAGCCGCGCCGATCATGTCCAGCATGGCCTGCAGCCGGCGAAGGGCAAGCTGCGCGGCGTCGGCGCGAGAGAGCGCGGCAAGGGCCTCAGTGCATTCGCGGTTCCAGGCGCCCTCCGCCTTCAGGGGTACCGCTGACGCCATGGCCGCGCCAAGCCGGCTCGCGCCCCCGCGGCGCAGCGACCTGGTCTCACGCCATGCCATGGCGCCAGCTCTGGCCACCCGGTTCCCCGCGAACAGGATGGCAAGCAGCAAGACTATGATGGGCAGGAGGGACAAAGGCGCCAGCACCGCCGAGCCGGCGACCAGGACCGCGAGGCCGCAGGCAAGCGTCAGAGCCGGCAGGCCGGCGCGCAGCCTGGCGAAGTCGAGGTCCTCGACATCGTCCAGATAGTCGGCAAGGCGCGAATCGTCGCCCAGCTGCCATCCGGCCCGGCGCACCGCCGGCGCCGCCGCCATCGCGGCGAACAGCTCGACGCGACGCGATATCTGATCGGTGAGCGCGGCCTTGTGTCCGGTCAGCCGCTCGCCATAGCGGGCGGCGGTGCGGCCAACCGCGAACAGCCTGATGAAAGCCGCGGGGGTGTGAAAGTTGAAAGTGAAAGCGGTGGCGGAAAGGCCGGCGATCGCCACCGAGCCGAGCAGCCAAGCGGACACGCCGCCCAGCAATATGGCGCAGGCCAGCGCGGTGAAGGCGAAGCCCGTCGCCAGCCGCCACGACTTCCGGTTCGATGACTGAAACGCTGTGCTCATGCCGCCACCTCGACGGTATCGTCACGGGTGAGATCCACAACCAGGTCGGCGGCGGCGGCAAGCTCCCGGTCATGCGTCGCCACAACGACCAGCCGCGCCTCTGAAATCCCGATCAGCATGCGCTGCACGGCCTCGGCG
>NZ_RZSA01000098.1:0-11134 GCF_003998075.1 Mesorhizobium sp. M2A.F.Ca.ET.037.01.1.1
CATCAAGGGCGCCGGCGATGTCGGCGAGCACAAGACCTCGATGCTGCAGGACCTCGAGCGCGGCCGCCCGATGGAGATCGACGCGCTGGTCACGGCGGTGCAGGAACTCGGCCGCCTGACCGGCCAGCCGACGCCCACCATCGACAGCGTGCTGGCTCTGGTGCGGCGGCTGGCGATCGAGCGCGGGTGTTATTAGAGGAACGCCGGTCCTGAAGCTCCGTCACTCCGATAGCTCTAACTGCCACAATGAACAAAAATAGAACAAAAGGGTTTTGCTTGAATTGACTCCGCGAGGAACACTTTCCTATTTCGTAGGGCATGCCGGAGCCGAGCAGCAGATCCCGACGCGTCGTTCAGACGCTAAGCCGTGCCCATGAAATCGGGCAGTTAATCCGCGTCCGGTGCATCAACTGCAACATCACCCATCACTACCTCCCCGGAGATCTCCTCAAGCTCATGGGGGACATTCCGTTCTGGGACGTCGAGCGGCACATGCGGTGCGAGCGCTGCAAGCGGCGGGAGTTCGACGTGGACATTTTGCTGCCCAGCGCCGTCCAGGGCGTGAAGATACGCGTGAGGCGCCTTGTGGGGGTGCGTATGGTGCGGCGGGGGATCTGGCGAGACGAAAAAGATTGATAGATCATCTCCTCGCCGGGTCAGAGCCGGGTCAAAGTAATGACATTTGGCCACCCGCCGCATCCCCGGCATTTGGGAACTTGATTTGTGTGGCCGGCTTCTCGACGATCACCAAGGCATCGTCGGGGGCTGTCCGCTGCATGTGCCGCGCTTCGGACCACGGCGCGGTTAGCCACATGTCCACCTCCTCGCGCGTAGTCAGGATCACCGGCATGGCCTTGTCGTGGATTGGCGCTATGAGGGCGTTCGGCTTGGTCGTAAGGAAGCCGTAAAGCTCGAAGTCTCCAGCCCCGTCCTTGACCCTGCGGACCCCCTGCCAGCGCGTCCACATGCCAGCGAAGAAAAACAGCGGACGGTCCCCGCTTCGCGCAAACCAGTAGTTCCGCTGTATGCCCGTCTCAGGGTCCTTGTCGTTGGGCGTGGGGCTGGGCTCCGCGAAGCTTGTAACGGGCACCACACAGCGGTTCTCCACGCCAACATATTGCTGCCAATGGGCGTACTGCGGATTGCGGATGTTGGTGGTCCCGTAGTCCGCCTTGCCCTTCACCCGCTCTGCCGGCGTTGGCATGCCCCACAGCAGCTTGGCAAGCTCACGCTGGCCATCGGGGGCATTGCGGACCACTGCGCCGGGCATGTTGGGATAGACGTCCAGCGAGGGCTCAAGGTTGCCCATGATGTCCCGCATGGCGCGGGTCCACTCGCGGATGGCGTCCTGGCTTGTGGTGATGTTGTAGAGGTTGCACATGCCATAGGATGCCCCAGCGATCGCTCGTAATCCAGAAACAAAAAATGGCCGACGGACCTGTACTGGTCCGTCGAACATGCCTGCATCTCGAACTCTCCAACGCTGAATCGTTGACCTCTTGGCACGGCATCGTGATCCTGACACGAATTGTCACCTGCCGAGCGACGCACCGCTGGCAGGCGAACGATCGGTTCCTACTTGATGTCTGGTCCAAACGGCCTAGGCTTCCGCCGGATTCGAAACCCCACCCGACAGAGGCCCGCCTTGACCATCACCATGTATGGCATCACCACCTGCGACACGATCAGGAAGGCGCGCGTTTGGCTGGAAAGCCACGGCGGGCACTATCGCTTCCATGACTACCGGGCCGAGGGGATCGAGGCTGGGAAACTGGACGGCTGGGTCGGCAAGGTCGGCTGGGAAAAGCTGCTCAACAAGGGCAGCACCACCTTTCGCGAGCTGCCGGAGGCGGACAAGGCCGGGCTGGACGAGAAGAAGGCGAAGAAACTGATGCTCGCCATGCCGACGATGATCAAGCGGCCGGTGCTCGAGGTGGGGGAGCGGGTGTTCGTGGGGTTCAAGGCGGAGGTTTACGAGGAGGCGGTGGGCGGAAAGTAGGCTCGACTACTTAGGCAGCGTTCCTTCGCCCCCCTCTCTGTCCTGCCGGACATCTCCCCCTCAAGGGGGGAGATTAGCCGTCACGCCGGCTTTCGCTAATCGCAGGCGTTGCAAGACAAGCGCCTCGCCAAAGCTGCCAATCGCAGACGTTGCAGGACGAGCGCCGTCGCCAAAGCTGCCAATCTCCCCCCTTGAGGGGGAGATGTCCGGCAGGACAGAGAGGGGGGCGAAGGAACTCGACCTCTCAACAATTAGCTTGGGCTTCCAAATACCCCGCCAGCGCCACCGCGTTGTTGTGCGCCTCGTCATGCGCGCCATAGAGCAGCGTCACCTTGCCCCGCGCATCAGACCACGCAGTTGCGCCACCGCCTCGCCATTCGCGTCAAGCTCCGCCCGATACCGCTTCTGGAACTGCGCCCAGCGCTCCGGCTCATGCCCGAACCATTTGCGCAACGCGTCGCTCGGCGCGATCTCCTGCAGCCAGAGCGTCAGCGCGGCGTGCTGCTTGGCGACGCCGCGCGGCCAGATGCGGTCGACCAGCACGCGCTGGCCGTCGGCTTTCGCCGGCGGCTCATAGACGCGCTTCACCGCTATGTCGAAGGCCATCACATCTCCGCTGGCGAGGAGGTTATGCCCACTCGCCCTTGCGCATCACCGGCACGCGGTTGCCGTCCTTGGCCACGCCGTCGATGTCGATCTTGTCCGAGCCGATCATCCAGTCGATGTGGATGAAGCTCTTGTTGCCGCCGCGCGCGGCGATCTCGTCCTGGCTGAGCGAGGCGCCGTTGACGAAGCACTTCGAGTAGCACTGCCCGAGCGCGATGTGGCAGGCGGCGTTCTCGTCGAACAGCGTGTTGAAGAACAGAAGCCCGCTCTTCGAGATCGGCGAGGAATGCGGCACCAGCGCCACTTCGCCGAGACGGCGCGCGCCCTCGTCGGTGTCGAGCACCTTCTTCAGCACGTCCTCGCCCTTCGAGGCCTTGGCCTCGACGATCCGCCCGCCCTCGAAGCGCACCGAGATCTCGTCGATCAGCGTGCCCTGGTAGGAGAGCGGCTTGGTCGAGGAGACGTGACCCTCGACGCGCCTGGCATGCGGCGTGGTGAAGACCTCCTCGGTCGGGATATTGGGATTGCAGGTGACGCCGTTCTTCGCCGTCGAAGCGCCGCCCATCCATTCATGGCCATCCGCCAGCCCGACGGTGAGATCCGTGCCCGGCCCGGTGAAATGCAGGGAATGGAAATTGTGCTCGTTCAGCCATTTCGTGCGCTCGGCCAGCGCCGCGTTGTGCGCCTTCCAGTTGCCGATCGGGTCATCGACGTCGACCCGCGAGGCGGAGAAGATGGCGTCGGCGAGCTTCACCACCGCGACGTCGTCCGGCTCGCCCGGAAACACTTGGCGAGCCCAGGCAAGATCGGGATAGGCGACGATGTTCCAGTTGATGTCGAAGCCGGTGATCTTCTCCAGCGCCGGCTGATAGGCCATCGAGTTCGCCTTGTTGGCGCGCGCCACCTTGGCCGGGTCCTGCGAGGAAAGCAGCGACGGATCCTCGCCGCGCACCGCGAGCCGCGCGGCATTGTTCGAGAAGGCCTTCGCCATGCCCTCGTAGAGCCAGCCGGCGGCGCGGTCGAAGCCGGCATCGGCGCCGTAGCGAAAGCGCGCCAGCGTGATCTCGTCATCGTTGAAGATCGGCGTCACCAGCCCGGCGCCAGCCTTGTAGGCATGCTCGACGATGCGCCGCGTCAGCGGCAGCGCCGCGATCGACGAAGTCAGCACCAGATCCTGACCGGGCTGCAGTTGCAGCCCGACCTTGATGGCGACTTCCGCCAGCCTGTCGAGCTTCACCGGATCGATGCTTGCCAAAACGCCGCGCGAATGTGTGGTCATGATCCTGCCTGCCGTTATGTTGGGGTTCTCATCCTTACATAGACCGCTGCGATTGACCTTTCCACCGCGATTGACTGGGCATGATTTCAGGCAGCGCTGTCCAGCGCGCGAAACTGCGCCACCGTCACCTCGATCTCCTCGCGGATCCAGGCCTTGAAATCGCGCACCTTGCGGCTTTCACTCTTGGTGGCCGAGGTCACCAGCCAGTAGCCGAGCCCGCTCTCGGCCCTGATCCCGAAGGGCGCGACCAGTCGGCCGTCGGCCAGCGCGTCGGCGGTCAGCAACTGCCAGGCAAGCATCACGCCGTGACCGGCGATCGCCGATTCCAGGCAAAGCATCGGATCGGTGAAGCGCGCGCCCTTCTGGAAGGTGACCGGCTCGACGCCGGCGGCCTCGAACCAGCTGTCCCAGCTGAACATCGCCCGCTCGTCGGTGATGGCGCAGGTCTGCGCCAGATCGCCGATCGAGTGCAGCCTGGCCGCGATCGAGGGCGCGCAGACCGGAAACACCTCCTGCGCAAGCAGAAGCTCGGCGCGGTCGCCTGGCCATTTGCCGTCACCGAGCCGGATGGCGATATCGATGTCGGAGCGGTCGAGATCGGCGACCTTGGCCGAGGCGTCGATGCGCAAAAGCACGTTCGGATGCCGCGCGAAATGCCGCGACAGCCGGGGCAGCAGCCATTTCGAGGCGAAGGCCGGCGCCACCGAGACGACCAGCGTGCATTCATTGGCCTCGTCGGCCAGCGCCACCGCTTGCGCGAGCTCGCGGAAGCCGGTGCTGAGCCGCGCCGTGAAGGCGGCGCCGAATTCGGTCGGCACCAGCCCGCCAGGCGTGCGTTCGAACAGCGCCTGTCCCAGCTGCTTTTCCGTGCGCTTGACCTGCTGGCTGACGGCGCTGACCGAGACGTTCAGCTCGGCGGCGGCTGCCGCCAGCGATCCCAGCCGGGCGACGGTTTCCACGGCGCGCAGGCCGTTGAGATGGACGCGGTTGAGCATAGCCATTCAGTTTTTCTAAATGGCGTCGATCGAAATCTCAATTGAATCCCGACGGGAAAGCGCAGAATTTAACACGAATAGCCTTGAGCCACGAGTAGTCCGATGAAGATTTTATCCTTGCTGAAAGGGTTTGCCGGGACCGAGGCGAGGTCGCGCGACGATGGCGAGATCGCCCGCTGGATCACCGATCCGCTGTCGCATCCGGTGCTCGACACGATGTCGGAGCGCGAACTCGGCGACATGCCGTTCCGGCTGACGGCCCGCCGGACGGCCTACGAGACGGCAGGGGCGGGCTGTCGCTAGTTATTGGCCTTTCGGCGGCGCTCCCCCTCATCCGGCCGCTTCGCGGCCACCTTCTCCCCGGTGGGGAGAAGAAGTTGGCGCCGGCGTCGACAATCTCCTCTCCCCAGCGGGGAGAGGTCACCCGAGCGAAGCGGAGGCTGGGTGAGGGGACGTCTACGCCTGGGGCGCGTCCCCGCGCTGGCCCAACGCAAGCGCATTGTTTCGCGAGCGCACATTCTTATTGTGCGCCGCAATGAACGCCTCGCCATCTCCCGTGCGTCTTGCCTTTGCCGGCATGGTCGCGCTTGCCGTCGCCCAGGGCATCGGTCGCTTCGTCTACACGCCGATCCTGCCGGGCATGATGGAGGGACTGCACCTGACCCCGGCCGATGCCGGCTGGATCGCGGCCGCCAACTATCTCGGCTATCTCATCGGCGCTTTGGCCGCGGCCGGCGGCTGGGCGCATGGCCAGGAGCGCCTGCTGATGTTCGCCGGCCTGGCCGCCAGTGCCGTGCTCGCAGGGCTCATGGGTCTCAACGAGACGATGGCCGCTTTCCTGCTTCTCCGCTTCCTCGCCGGCCTCGCCAGCGCCTTCGTCATGGTGTTCATGGCCTCGATCGTCTTCAGCCATCTGGCGGAAGCCGGACGCGGCGATCTGCAGGCGCTGCATTTCGGCGGTGTCGGCCTCGGCATTGCCGTCTCCTCCGCACTGCTCGCGATCCTCGTCTCCGAACACGCGGATTGGGCCGCGGGCTGGCTCTGGTCCGGAGCGCTTTCGGCGGTTGGCTTGCTGATCGTCATGCTGCTTGCGGGCTCGGCCACGCCGGCCAATGGCGTTGACGGGCGTGAGCCGGCGCTGCCGAAAGACCGGTCGCTGGCGAAGATGATCGTCGCCTACGGGCTGTTCGGCTTCGGCTATGTGGTGACGGCCACCTTCCTGGTCGCCATCGTTCGCCAGGGCGGCGGCGGCCGCGTGTTCGAGGCTACCGTCTGGATGGTCGCCGGGCTTGCCGGCTTTCCCTCGACCTGGTTCTGGCACAAGCTCGCCGCCCGCATCGGGATCTACGCCGCTTACGCTGCGATCTGCCTGATCGAGGTGGTCGGCGTCACCGCCAGCGTGGTCGTCAAAGGTGCCGCCGGGCCGCTGATCGCCGGTGTCCTGCTCGGCGGCACCTTCATCGCCATCACGGCGCTGGGGATACAGATGGGCAGACAGCTCGCGCCGCGGGCGCCACGCCGCGTCTTCGCAGTGATGACGGCGGCCTTCGGCCTTGGCCAGATCGTCGGCCCGGTCGCCGCCGGTCTGCTCGCCCAGGCGTCGGGCAATTATACCCTTGCCTCTATCATGGCGGCGGTTGCCCTGTTGCTCTCCGGCGTCATTGCCTGGTCGGCCGCGCCAAAATCGCCATGATTTGCGGCCTTGTTCGATGCCGGGCATCGGGCAGGGCATTTTCTTTCCCCCTAATGTGTGACCTTATGCCCGCCGAACAGCAACGCCGCTGATTTGCGGTCAGACCGAGGAAACCCGCCACAGTGTTCGTATCTTTCTTCCCGCAGCCGAAGCTCTTCTTCACCTCGGCCGCCCTCTGGAGCCTTGCGGCGATCCTGTTCTGGTTCTTCGGTGGTGAGCAACTGGGCGCCGTCTTCGGCTTGCCGCCGGCAGCGGCCGGCACGCCGCCCATTATCGGCATCGCGGTGCTGTGGTCGAAGCCGTTCCTGTGGTTCTATATCTACTTTGTGGCCTGCGTGGCGGTCTTCTACGCCTTCTGGAGCTGGTACGCCCCGCACCCGTGGCAGAACTGGTCGATCCTGATGACCGCCGTCATCCTGTTCTTCATCTACTTTAACGTTCAGATCTCGGTTGCGGTCAATAATTGGTATGGCCCCTTCTTCGACTACGTCCAAGGCTTGATGTCGGGAACGACTCCCTCGACCAACATAGAATTCTACAAAGGGCTGGCCGATTTCTCCTGGCTGGCGCTGGTCGGCATGAATGTGCAGGTGGTCAACGCCTTCATCGTTAGCCACTGGATCTTCCGTTGGCGCACCGCGATGAACGATTACTTCATGGCCAATTGGGGCCGGCTGCGCCACATCGAGGGCGCCTCGCAGCGTATCCAGGAAGACACGATGCGTTTCTCGCAGATCATGGAAGATCTCGGCTCGACCTTCGTTCAGTCGATCATGACCCTGATCGCCTTTCTGCCGGTCTTGATTCAGCTACAGGCTCACATCACCGAATTGCCGATCATCGGCGCGGTCCCTCAACCACTGGTCGTTGCGGCATTGGGCTGGTGTCTATTCGGAACGATCTCCGTCATGGTGGCGGGTCTTAAGCTCCCGGGCCTGCAGTTTCGAAACCAGCGTGTCGAGGCAGCTTATCGCAAGGAGCTTGTCTACGGCGAAGATCATCCCGACCGGGCTCAGCCGGCGACGACGACGCAATTGTTCAACAACGTCCGCCGCAATTATTTCAAGCTCTATTTCCACTACATCTATTTCAACGTAGTTCGTTACACCTACCTGCAGGCCGACAACATCTTCTCGCTGCTGATCCTCGGGCCTTCGCTGGTCGCGCACAAGATCACGTTTGGCGCGCTGAATCAGATCTCGAACGCGTTCGGCAAGGTGACGAACTCGCTGCAGTTCCTGTTGAATTCTTGGTCGACGATTGTCGAGCTGCAGTCTGTGCACAAACGTTTGCGTGCCTTCGAGGCGACGCTGCAAGGCGAACAACTGCCGGTTATCGATCAGCATTATCTGGAACGCGAGCAGGCTGGCATGCGTCCCGAAGATCAGCCGGTAAGTTAAAGCAGCCTCCCGAAAGTGGGAACCGGTTTCGGGATCGAGACATGCGTAAGATCAAACCTAAAGCGCATGGAGCGAATCTGAAAGATCGCGCCGCGCGTTAGGGCGCGGCTGGGTCCAGTCAGCCGCCCACACTCGCCTGCGCGCGTCCGGCGCGCTGCCGCGAGACATAATCGCGAAAGCTGATGCACTCGACGTCGGCTTTCACGCAGACCTCGTCGGCGAAGCGCTCCAGCGCGTCCCAATAGGCGCCGCCGTTCATCAGCGTGAAGTGGAAGCCGAGCTCCAGCGGCAGGCGCTTGCTGATGTACTCAGCCTCGAAGGCGGTGAGGAACGCCTGATAGGCGCGCTCGGTGAATTCGCCCGCCATCGCCGGTTTCTCGGCGCCGTCTGAATGGCGGACATAGAGATTGTAGTCCATGGCGACCACCGGCCTCGCCTTGGGCCCCTCCGGGATGAGCGGCAGGGCGAAACGGATTGTGCCGTCGCGGGCCGGCGGTAGTTCGGGGCCGTTGGAAACGCCGCTCGCGTCATATTGGAAGCCCGCCTCGGGCAGCGCTTCGTAAAGCGCCTTGTTCGTTGAAAGATACGGCGCGCGAAACCCGACCAGCGCATGAGCCGCGAAATCGTGCCAGTCGGCCGGTTCGGGGATGCCGTTGATCGCATAGGCGTTCTCGAAGATGCGCCGCACGGAGGCGAACTCGGCCAGCCAGTCGGCCTTGCTCCAATCCTTGCCGTCGAAATGGCCGCAGGCATGGCTGCCGATGTCGTGGCCCTCGGCAGCCGCCAGCCGGACCTGCTCGAGCCGATCCGCGACGTCCTGTTTCGAGGCGCCGAAGCCGACATTGGATTTGCCGGCGGTCTTGCCGGGGCCGGCATATTGTTGTCGCGTGTCCGGCGAGAGCAGGAAGACGCAGGACAGGAAATAGGTGAAATGCGCGCCGGTGCGCTTTGCCAGCGCCCGGCTTCGCTGCCATTGCGAGATCTCGCGGGCGGCATCGAAAGAAATCAGCACGACCTGCTTGGGCCTGGCCGGCGAAACGGCTGGCGGTTTCGGCGGATCGGCGAGGGCGGCATTGGCTGAGGCCAGCGAAGCAAGGCTGTAGGCGAGGACGCGGTACGAACGAAGCATTGGCAACCTTCTGGCAGGACCCTTCGGGCCGATCGGAAGCCGGCTATCGCGCAAATGTGGCGTCGATGCGATCCGGCAAGCCCCGTGCGGCATCTGGCGTTCTCAGCCGATTTTCCGGCCCGCCCCCTTCCATGCCGACAAATTTTCGCTAAAACGCGGGCTCAAGAAGCGCCCCCCTCTGGGGCAATAATGGTTTTTGATTGATGTCGGACGACAGTTTTATCCGCGAAGTCAACGAAGAGATTCGTCGCGAGCAGGCGCAGGCGCTGTGGGATCGTTTTGGCCCGGCCATTCTGGGCATCGCCATCCTGATCGTGCTGGGCACTGCCGCCGTCGTCGGCTACCGCTACTGGGACGAGAGCCGCGCCAACCGCTCGGGCGACGCCTTCTCGGCGGCCCTCAAGCTCGCCAATGACGGCAAGAACGACGAGGCGATCGCCGCTCTCGACCAGCTGGAGAAGGACGGCTACGGCGCCTATCCGCTGCTCGCCCGTATGCGCGCCGCGACCGTCAAGGCCGACAAGGGCGACGTCGACGGCGCGGTCAAGGATTTCGATGACGTCGCCGCCGACAACGCCATCCCCGCCGGCATCCGCGACATCGCGCGGCTGAGAGCAGCTCTGCTGCTCGTCGACCACGGCTCCTTCGCCGATGTCTCCAGCCGCGTCGAGGCGCTCACCGCCGACACCAATCCGCTGCGCCATTCGGCGCGCGAGGCGCTTGGCCTTGCCGCCTGGAAGGACGGCAAGTCGGCCGATGCGCTCAAACTGTTCGACCAGATCTCTTCGGACGAGGCTGCCCCGCGCAATGTGCGCCAGCGGGCGCAGCTGATGTCCGAGCTGATCCGCGGGTCGGGCAACGCGTCGTGATTGCATGTCGCCCAAAAGTGCGCAGCGGTTTTGGGGCAAACGACATGCAAAATAAACGGTAGACTGGATGTCGTTCAAAGTCGCCATCATCGGCCGGCCTAACGTCGGCAAATCGACTCTTTTCAATCGGCTGGTCGGAAAGAAGCTGGCGCTTGTCGACGACACGCCGGGCGTCACGCGCGACCGCCGCGTCCATGCGGCGAAACTCTACGATCTTTATTTCGATGTCATCGACACCGCCGGTTTCGAGGATGCGGCCGCTTCGACGCTGCCCGGCCGCATGCGCCAGCAGACCGAGATCGCCATTCGCGAGGCCGACCTCATCTTCTTCACCGTCGATGCCAAATCCGGCCTGATGCCGGACGACCGCACCTTCGCCGACGTCGTGCGCAAATCCGGCAAGCCGGTGGTTCTTGTCGCCAACAAGGCCGAGGCGCGCGGCGCTCAAGGAGGACTGCTGGAGGCCTGGGAGCTCGGCCTCGGCGAGCCGATCCCGGTCTCGGCCGAGCACGGCCAGGGCATGCCCGACCTGCGCGATGCGGTGGTCGAAGCCTTGGGCGAAGAGCGCGCGCTCGGCGAGGAGGAAGACGACAGCGACGAGATCGCCGCCAGCGAGGTGTTGATCGGCGAGGACATCGCCGACCCGGATGCCGAGCCCGCCTATGACGACACCAAGCCGCTGCGCATCGCAGTCGTCGGCCGCCCGAATGCCGGCAAGTCGACGCTGATCAATGCGCTGATCGGCGAGGAGCGGCTGCTCACCGGCCCGGAAGCCGGCATCACCCGCGATTCGATCTCGGTCGACTGGGATTGGCGCGGCCGCCGGATCAAGCTGTTCGACACCGCCGGCATGCGGCGCAAGTCCAAGGTGCAGGAGAAGCTGGAAAAACTCTCGGTGCAGGACGGGCTGCGCGCCATCCGCTTCGCCGAGATCGTCATCATCGTGCTCGACGCCACCATCCCCTTCGAGAAGCAGGACCTGCAGATCGCCGACCTCATCATCCGCGAGGGCAGGGCGCCGGTGATCGCCTTCAACAAATGGGACCTGATCGACAACCCGCAGGAGCTTTTGGCCGAGCTGCGCGAAAAGACCGAGCGGCTCTTGCCGCAGGTGCGCGGAATCCAGGCGGTGCCGGTCTCGGCCGAGACCGGCACCGCCTGGAT
>NZ_RZSA01000990.1:0-2347 GCF_003998075.1 Mesorhizobium sp. M2A.F.Ca.ET.037.01.1.1
GAGGGAACCGACCCTTGGTTGCCTGGTCGCCGTGGCGCAAACGCTCGGCTTCGACATCATCATGAGGCGCCGGAAAAAGTGACAACCCTTTCAGAATTGCACGCCGCCGCCGAGCGCAAGGCGGCGGCGGCCGAGGCCATCGTTGCCAAAGAACAGGCGGCGTTAGAGGCCGACTTGGCCTTCGCCCGCGAGCACAAGCAAGCGATGGGCGCCGGCTACTGGCAAACCCTTCACCGGGCGAAGCTGCAGGCGAAAATCGCCCGAGCCCTCGCCGATACCTACGCCGAACTTTTGGGAGAATTTCAGAATGAAAACCCTTGATCAGATCATCAGCGGAATGGCCTACGGCTTCGGCGGCATCTGCGGAGTCGCTACGGCGCTCACCGCCGCCGCCATCCTGGCCCGATACATCGCCCCGCTGTTTTGACCTTCCCCGAGGCCATGGCGGCGGTGCTCGCGGGCGCCGCCGTCAGACGTGACGAATGGGGCAAGCGTCGCGCCGTCAAGCTGATGGTTGAGCCGTGGAACGGCGAAGCCGAACGCCTCTTGCTTTTCGACCTCACTGGTAAAGGCGACGTCCCGCCATTCCCCTATTCGATGACCGGCGCGGACGTGCGCGGCGATGACTGGCACACCGTAGAGGATCAATCGTGAAACACGCGAGAGAAGACTATAACCGCATTCAGGATCCCGCCGGGCTCATACCGGACGGCGAGCCGGTGTTTCTGATCCGGGCGCAAGACGCTTGCGCAACGTGGACCCTGGCGCACTGGATCATGCGCGCAAGACACATCAAGGCCGATGCGTCGATTATTCAGGCGGCGGCCGATCATCTTGACCGCATGTATGCATGGCAGGAAGTGCACGGCGTAAAGGTGCCCGACCTCGCCGGTGCGAGTGTGGGGGTTTCGAGCCGCGCCCTTGCCGATATCGCCGCCGAGCGTCGCCGCCAGGTCGAGGTCGAGGGCTTTGACGCCGCGCACGATGACGCCGAGCATGACGCCGGGGAGTTTGCCGGCGCGGCCTCGGCTTACGCCCTTAACGCGGCTTGCGTGCTGCACCCGTTCCAGGGAACGCCGTTGGATGAGCCGCCGGAAAGCTGGCTTTTCGAACCGTCATGGTGGAAGCCGAGAACCCCGCGCGAAGATCTTGTGCGCGCCGGGGCTCTTATCCTCGCCGAAATCGAAAAGATTGATCGCGAGGTGACGAAGCCATGACGCAACACCCGCTTAGTGATGTGCTGATCGCCGAGTATTGGCCGGACGCTGACCCGGCCGATATCCGCCGGCAATTCGATGCACTGACAAGCGCCGAGCGCCGCGAATGGCTTATCCGCAAAAACGGCTATTTCTACCGCCCGAACCGTGCTGGCTACACAACGGAAAAGGTGGCGGCGGGCCGCTACACCAAGGCCGAGGCCGACCGCGAGGCGGCCATAGAGCCGGAGAACTTTACCGTGCTGCACGAAAGCGAAGTGCCGGACGCTCCCGAGGTGGAATCGTTGAAGGCCGAGGTCGCGGCTCTGCAATCGCGCATCGAAGCTATGACGCGAGACATGAGCCGGAACTACCGTGGGCGGCGCCTCATGGCTTGCCAGGCGGCAGACGACCTACACCGCGTCATTGACGCCATCGGCGTAGAGGATGGCAGCACCTTGCCGCTGCCCGAGGGCATGCCAGCGGTGCCGGCGCCAGCGATCAAACGCGAAATGCAAAATGGCGTGGCGACTCTTTTGCGCCTGATCCTTCTGCATAATGACGGGCACATATCACCCCAAACGCTCAAGAGGTTTTGACTTGCTCGACCTTCTAGAAAATGACCGCCGCTTTGATCCCGCCACGTTTTCGCCCTGTCGAACGTGGCGGTATCGTTTAGAGCGCCAGTGGGGAAGGGGGCCGAAGGCCGCTTTCATCTTGCTCAACCCGAGCACGGCGGACGAGACGAAAGACGACCCCACTATCCGCCGTTGCATCGGGTTCGCGAAGGCGTGGGGCTTCGGCGGCCTTGTGCTCGGAAATATCTTCGCGCTACGCTCAACGGACCCGCGCGGGCTCTACAGCCATGCGGACCCGGTCGGGCCAGACAATGACGAAGCGTTGCGAGGCATCGCCCGCGAAGCCGAGAAAGTGGTTTGTGGATGGGGCACCCACGGCGCATTGAACGACCGGGGCCGGTTCGCCCTAGCGGTGCTTCGCGAGGCCGGCGCCGACCCCTTGGCCCTCAAGGTGACCGCCGAGGGCTTTCCGGGGCACCCGCTCTACATCAGCGCGGACACCGTACCGAAGGCGTTCGCGTGAGCGTCTATGTTGATCGCGCCCGGTTCCGCCTCGGGCGCATGATTATGTGC
>NZ_RZSA01000991.1:0-2347 GCF_003998075.1 Mesorhizobium sp. M2A.F.Ca.ET.037.01.1.1
GCACGCCACGGTCGAGCGAGACATCGAAGGTCTCGCTCTCGGCCACGTTGAACCAGGGGTCGAATTTGCCGCCGTCGAGTTTGAGGTAAAGCCGGCCGGCATGCATCAGCATAAGCCGCGTGGTCTGGTCGGCCAGCGCCTTTTCGACCGCGTCGTCGGCGCGGTTCTCGGACTGCCGGTCGATCCGGTTGCCGGCGAACCCGACAAACTGGCTCGGCTCGCGCAAAGGCGCGTCAAACAGGCGGAAGCTCATGGGGACTCAGGTATGCTGGTGGACACTGGTCAGCTTATAACGCCGCCTTGATCGTTTCGGCAAACCGCCTGATATCGGAGCGCTGATAGGGTTCGCGTATGCCGTGCCCCCAGACCGGACCCGGCCAGCCGGGGTCGCCCTCGGAGCGGGCGACGACATGGACATGCAGCTGGCGCACGATGTTGCCCAGAGCGCCGGTGTTTATCTTGGTGCAGCCGGTCACCCGCTTCAGCGCCTGCGCCACCATATTGGTCTCGAAGGTCAGCATCGCCTGGTCGAGCGGCGTCATTTCGTGCAACTCCTCGATGCCCGGACGCTGCGGCACCAGCACTAGCCACGGCCAGCGGCGATCATTCATCAATCGGAGTTCGCAAAGGCCAAGCCACATAAGCTGCTCGCTGTCCGCCTCCAGACGGGCGTCCAGCGTGAAACCGGCCTTGAGGCCAGGCAGCATGGGCGTTTCCTTTGTTTCTTGTAGCATTCTTCAAACCAACGAACGCTAGAGCGGCGGCAAGGTGGCTGCAAGCGATTCATTGACCGCTCTTGGCGATTTGAGGGACTTTCCGGTCTCCATATGGCCGCAGGCTCCGGCTCTGCCCTTGCATTTCGCCGCTGAATTGCCGATATGGAGCGCGGGAGGTTGGTGGTGGACGATCCACTCGCCAACCGGGTCAGGTCCGGAAGGAAGCAGCCCTAACGAGCCCGGAACGGGTCATTGTTCCAGCCTCCCACCTCTTCGCCTTTCTCCCGCGACATTGACGGCGCCAAGCCGTGCGGGCGAGACTATGCGCAGGAATCGGCCGCCTTCCGTCGCGGTCCTGGGAGCTTTTGACGGCGAATGAGCGAAGCCGGAAACTTGGGGACGGAAAGCCTGGAGACCGGTAAGGCCGGCGCCTATCGCGTCCTGGCGCGTAAATATCGTCCCTCGAATTTCTCCGAGCTGATCGGCCAGGAGCCGATGGTCCGCACGCTGACCAATGCCTTTGCCACCGGCCGCATCGCCCAGGCCTGGATGCTGACCGGCGTCCGCGGCGTCGGCAAGACGACGACAGCGCGCATCCTCGCGCGTGCCCTCAACTACAAGACGGCGACCGTCGACCAGCCCTCCGTCGACCTTTCGGTCCCCGGCGAGCACTGCCAGGCGATCATGGAAGGCCGCCATGTCGACGTCATCGAGATGGACGCCGCCTCGCACACCGGCATCGACGACATCAGGGACATCATCGACCGCGTGCGCTACGCGCCGGTCTCGGCCCGCTACAAGGTCTACATCATCGACGAAGTGCACATGCTCTCAACCCAGGCCTTCAACGGCCTGCTGAAGACGCTGGAAGAGCCGCCGCCGCACGTCAAATTCATCTTCGCCACGACCGAGATCCGCAAGGTGCCGATCACGGTCCTGTCGCGCTGCCAGCGCTTCGATTTGAGGCGCATCGATGCCGGCGCGCTGGTCGGGCATCTGTCCTCGATTGCCGCCAAGGAAGGCATTTCCGTCGACGACGACGCGCTCGCCATGATCGCGCGCGCCGCCGAAGGCTCGGCGCGCGATTCGCTGTCCATTCTCGATCAGGCGATCGCCCATGGCAGCGGCACCGTCAGCGCCGATGCGGTGCGCGCAATGCTCGGCCTCGCCGACCGCGCCCGCATCATCGACCTGTTCGAGCACGTCATGAAGGGCGACGTCGCGGCGGCGCTCGCCGAGTTCCGCGCGCAATACGACACCGGCGCCGATCCGGCCGCCGTGCTCACCGACCTTGCCGAGTTCAACCACCTCGTCACCCGCCTGCGCTTCGTGCCGGCCGCGGCCGACGATGCGTCGCTTTCCGAGGACGAGCGCCGGCGCGGCGCCGAATTCGCAGGCACGCTCTCGGTGCGCGTGCTGTCGCGGACCTGGCAGATGCTGCTCAAGGGCATTCCCGAGGTGCAGTCCTCCAACCGGCCGGTCAGCGCCGGCGAGATGGTGCTGATCAGGCTGGCGCATGCCGCCGATCTGCCGACGCTGGACGAGGCGCTGAAATCGCTGGAAGGCGCGGGTCCTCTGCCGAATGGCGCGCCGCGCGCCAATGGCGCACCGGCAAATCCAGGCAATGGCGG
>NZ_RZSA01000992.1:0-2347 GCF_003998075.1 Mesorhizobium sp. M2A.F.Ca.ET.037.01.1.1
GGTGTCGGAGCTTTCGCTCGGCGAACAGCAGCAAGTCGAGATCCTGCGCGCGATGGTGCGCAACAGCCGGCTGCTGATCCTCGACGAATCCACCTCGATGCTAACGCCGAAAGGCATCGAGGAACTCGGCGCCTTGATGCGCCGCCTCGTCGGACAGGGGCTGGCGATCGTCTTCATCACGCACAAGCTCAAAGAGGCGGCGGCCTTCGGTGACCGCATCTCGGTGCTGAAGCTCGGCCGCAAGGTCGGCGAGATTCCACCCGAGCGTTTTCGCACGCTCGGCGAGCAGGAGATCATCTCCGAGATCGTGGAGCTGATGTTCGGCAAGCAGAAGGACGATCCGGAGGCGGCCGAGCGGCCCACCCGCACGGTCCATGCCGATGCCGCGCCGCTGCTTCAGGTCGCCGACCTCGCGGTCGCGCCGACCGAAAACGCGCCGGGGCTGTCGTCGATCTCCTTCGACATCCGCCCGGGTGAGATCCTGGGTATCGCCGGCATCGACGGCAACGGCCAGAAACAACTGGCGGAGGCCTTGGCCGGCCAGCGTGCGGCGACCGGCGGTTCGGTGCTGCTGGAAGGCGCCGCCATCGAGGCGCTGAGCGTGGGCGAACGCCGCCAGCGCGGCCTTCGCTACCTGACTGACGACCGGCTCGGCGAAGGCACGGTCGGCAGTTTCCCGGTCTCCATCAACTTCTTCCTCAAGCAGGTCGGCGCCTCGCCCTTCTGGCGCGGCGGCGTCGAGCAACGCGCCGAGATCGACAGGCGCGCGGCGCAGCTGGTGCGCGAATACGATGTTCGCACGCCGAGCCTGAAGACGCCTGTCGCCCGGCTTTCGGGGGGCAATATCCAGAAGGTGCTCCTGGCGCGCGAACTGGCTGAAGGCGCCAGGGCGGTGATCTTCAACAAGCCGACTTATGGACTCGATCTCGCCAACACGCTTGCCTCGCGTCAGCGCATCCGCGACACGGCGGCGCGCGGCCTTGCCGTGCTGCTGATCTCCACCGACCTCGAGGAATTGCTCAGCATGTTCGACCGCATTGCCGTCATCGCCAACGGCTCGCTGGTCGGCACAGTCGCCAATGCCGACGACGCGCGCACCAAGGTCGGCCGCCTGATGATTGGACTGGCCGCATGAGCATCGATACCGCACCCGGCGCCAACGCCAACGCGCTCGATGCCACGAGCGGCGTCGCCACCCGCCGCGATATACTGCACCGGCTGCTGATGACGCTCGGGCCCATCCTTGCCGCTCTTATCATCGCCGGCTGCATACTGCTTGCCGTCGGCGTCGACCCGCTCGCCTATTACGGCTACGTGCTGGAGAAAGGGCTGTTCTCGCCGCTGGGCATCCAGCAGACGCTGACGCGCATGGCGCCGCTCTTGTTCCTCGCCGCCGGCCTGATCGTGGCCTTTCGCGCCGGCATGTGGAATCTGGGCGGCGACGGCCAGTTCCTGCTCGGGGCGGTCACGGCGGCCGCCAGCGCTCCCGTCCTGGTGCAGGTTATGCCGGCCTGGCTGGCGCTGATCTGTTCGTTCCTGATTTCCATGGTGGTGGCCATGGCGTGGTCGCTGCTGCCCGCGCTGCTGCGCGCCTATCAGGGCGTGAACGAGATCATCACCACGCTGATGATGACGTTCCTCGGCACCTCGCTCGCCAACGTGCTGGTCAAGCTCGTGTTCCGCGACCCCGGCACGACCGTGCCGCAGACGCGTACCTTGTCGGTCGAAGACAGGCTGCCGCGGCTCTTCGACACGACCATCACCAGCGGCCTCGTGCTCGGACTTGCGGCGATCATCATCGTGCATCTGGTGATGACGCGGACAGCGTTCGGACTGAAATTGAGGATCGTCGGCGCCAATCCGCGCGCGGCGGTCCATGCCGGGCTCGGCGTGCCTGGCCTGACCGTTGCCGTCTTTGCCATTTCGGCCGGCCTTGCAGGCCTTGCCGGCGCCGTCGACATCATCGGCGTGCAAGGCAATGTCCGCGCCGACTGGAACCCCGCCTACGGCCTGGCGGTCATTCCGGCGGTGTTCCTCGCGCGCATGAACGGCTTTGCCGCGATTGGCTTCGTGTTTCTGCTTTCGGTGCTTTCGATCGGCGGCGAGAGCGCGGCGAGGCGGCTTGGCGTGCCCAATCATTTCACGCTGGTGCTGGTCTCGATCGTGCTGATCGTGCTCGCCCTCGCCGAGTATGTCGACCACCGCTACAACCAATCGAGAAAGGCCTGAGACATGACCGGGCTGTTCAGCGAGGTTTTTCTTGGCGCGCTGTTGTTCGGCGCCGTCACCGCGGCCGTCCCGCTGCTGCTTGCCGGGCTCGGCGAGCAGCAGCGGGACGGCCGCGGTG
>NZ_RZSA01000993.1:0-2345 GCF_003998075.1 Mesorhizobium sp. M2A.F.Ca.ET.037.01.1.1
GATGGATCCTGGGCCGGTCGGCGAGCCGCCGGCCGTCAGCACAGGCGGCGGCGGAAACTGGCCGGCCATCGGCGTTGCTCCGGCGAAGGCCGCGGGCTGCGCCAGCGCCGCGCCGGGCTGGACAGGCGGCGGCAAAAGCGCGCCCTGCGTCGCCAGCGCGCTTTGCGTCGCAAGCGCGCCAGGCGTCGCCGGCGCGCCGGGCATCGTCGACATGGCGAGGGCATCTCCGGTAAGCGCGGCGGTCTGCACCTGCGCGAGGCCGGAAGGCTCCGGCAGCACGGCCACTGTTTCAGGCAGCGCGACCGTCGGCGTGTCGTCGGCCACGACAGGCGTCGAGGCTTCCGCAAGCGCGGGCGCGGCCTTCATTTGCGAGGTCGAGGTGCAACCGCTCAGACCAGCAGCGGCAACGAGCACGCCGATCGCGGTGATTATGACTTTTGCTGGCAAGCCGTGAGGGTCCGGTTTGTCTGTTATTAAGGAGTCCTTACACCAGCGATTCACACCCGGCAATCGGGGCCACCAGGCGGTTTTCGGGTGGCGGGAACAGGGCGGAAATGCCATATTGTTCTGGATATGTACTCGTTTTTCGCTGTTTTGCCGAAGGAAAACGCCATGAAACCCACATCTGAGATCACGGCCGGCCACGCAGTGTTAGAAACAGTGATCGGCTTCATGGGCATCGCCTGGAATGAGAAGGGCCTGATCCGGCTCTGCCTGCCCGAACGCAGCCGCGGGGCGGTCGAGCGCCGGCTGTTTCGTCACGCCGGTGTTTCGAAATCGACCGACCAGCCGCAATGGGTGGTCGAGCTGATCGCCTCGATCCAGGCCTATGCGGCCGGTGAGGACGTCGATTTCTCCGACGTGCCGGTCGATCTCGACGGCGTCGATGACTTTCGCCTCGCCATCTACGATGCCGCGCGCAAGCTCGGCTTCGGCGAGACCACCACCTATGGCGAGTTGGCCAGGCGCGCCGGCCATGCCGGGCTCGCCCGCGAGACGGGTGCTGCGCTCGGCGCCAACCCGGTGCCGCTGGTCATCCCCTGCCACCGCATCCTGGCGGCCGGCGGCAAGATTGGCGGCTTCTCCGCGCCGGGCGGCTCGGCCACCAAGGAAAGGATGCTGGCCATGGAAGGCGTTCGCGTCGGCCCGCCGCCCGTCGCGCAGGCCTCGTTCGAGTTCTGAGGGGCGCTACCCGGCCCTTCACCCGCTGTCAGTCGTTGTGCAGGAACCGGCGACGGAAACGCCGATCGAAGTCCGGCCGCTTGCAGACATAGACCATGCAGGACCTGGTGTCGGCGCTCGGAACATAGGCGCGCGACCTCACCTCGCCCGCGTTGCAGAAGCGCTCGTCGCGCACGTAGCGATCATAGAGCGGAAGCCCCGGCACCCGCGTCGACTGATAGCGCAGGATGACGGCGCCCTGTCTGGCGATCGTCGCCTGCACCCGGTCGCAGCTCATGCGCGTCGGATCATAGCGCGACACCGCCTGCGCCTCGGCGGCCAGCAGCAGCAGGCAGGCCGCAAGCAGAATGGTTTTCATGGTTCTCCTCCAGGAACGGCGAGCATTTCATCTCTCCACAACGTGTGACCGGTGTCAAAACTTCCGTGCGCCGCTTCCAAACGCCTGAGGCTGCACGCCGGCAGCGCGCAAGCGAACGTCTTGTTTTCTTGCAAAAACTATCCTATATCCGGTGCATTGAATTTGGCCGATCGATCGGGCCGCGATCTTCGCGTTTGCTGACGTCTATCTCCAAAGTTTCGATACCGCCGGCCGGACGTTGGTCCGGTCAAACAAAAGCAAATGTGAAGGACTTTCTATATGGCAACTGGTACGGTCAAGTGGTTCAACGCCACCAAGGGCTACGGCTTCATCCAGCCTGACAATGGCGGCGCGGACGTTTTCGTCCACATCTCCGCTGTCGAGCGCGCTGGGATGACGAGCCTGGCTGAAGGCCAGAAAATCAACTTCGAGATCGAGCAGGACCGCCGCACCGGCAAGTCCGCAGCTGGGTCTCTGAGCAAGGCAGCCTGATTTGGCTTAAGCATTTTGCCGCGAGGCTTAACCGCCGAGCGCCGCGAAATGCGAGTAAGTAAGGCGCGCGCCGGACGAAGGTTCGGGGCGCGCGGCAAGTCACGGATGTACTGACGGTCGCGCGATAAGCGCGCCGGAGCGGAAAGACCGACAAGCTGGAACAGCAGATAGCTGCCAGCCCGGACCGGACGTTCCCGATCAGGCTACCGGCACAGGAAGGCGGGCAATGCCCGCCTTTTTTGTTGTCTGGATTTTGGAGCAGCTTTCTTCTCCCCGTTCACGGGGAGAAGTGCCCGGCAGGGCGATGAGGGGC
>NZ_RZSA01000994.1:0-2332 GCF_003998075.1 Mesorhizobium sp. M2A.F.Ca.ET.037.01.1.1
TCGACGACGAACCGCTGGACACGTTCCCGGTCGCCTTCCGGGAAGGCATGGGCACGCCCGAGCGCAGCCGCATTCTCAACGACACCGGCCCTGACGCGCCCGACAAATGGCAGTGGGGGTCTTCCGCCAAGCCCGTCGATGTCGTCATCGTCTGCTATGCCGAGACGCCGGCCTTGCTGAAGGCCGAGATCACGGCCATGAAGCGACAGACGGCAGGCGCCGGGATGTCGGTGACCGCCGAACTGCCGCTGAAGGTGAAGCGCGACGGCAAGCGAGCGGTCGAGCATTTCGGCTTCGTCGACGGCATCTCGCAACCGATCGTTCGGGGTACGGCGCGCGCCGCTAAGGGAGCCGCGCCCATGCATCTGCTCGCACCGGGCGAGTTCCTGTTCGGTTATCGCGACGAGCATGGCTTCTATCCGTCGTCGCCGTCGGTCGAGGCGGCGCTGGACCGCGCCGGCATCCTGTCGCAGGTGCGGCGCAACCGCCAGATACCCGGGCAACCGCCTCCGCCGCGCGATTTCGGCCGCAACGGCACGTTCCTCGTCATGCGCCAGTTCGAGCAGCATGTCGAATTGTTCGACGATTATTGCAGGCGGGCGGCGACGCAGGCCGCAAATGAGACCGGCGATCCCACCGTCGATCAACGCTGGGTGGCCGCGAAGATGCTCGGCCGCTGGCAGGACGGCAGCTCGCTCGTGCGCAATCCGAACGGGCGGCCGGGCCGCGGCGTCGACAATGATTTCGCGCTCGGCGCCGAGGATCCGCAGGGGCACGCCTGTCCACTCGGCTCCCACATACGCCGTTCCAACCCGCGCGATTCGCTCGGCGAGGACCGCGAGACGCAGATCAGGATCGGCAAGCGCCATCGCATCCTGCGCGTCGGCCGCACCTACGAGAAAAAGGACAAGGGCGGAAAGACGGAGAAGGGACTGCTCTTCATGTGTCTCAACGCCGATATCGAGCGCCAATACGAGTTCATCCAGCAGACCTGGGTCTCGTCGAGCTCGTTCCAGGGTCTGGTCGGGGAGACGGATCCGACGATCGGGGCAAGGGGCGGCGGCGGCCGGTTCTCGATCCCGTCCTGGGAAAAGGTCACCGTGTTCAAGGATGTGCCGAAGTTCGTCACCACGAAAGGCGGCGGCTATTTCTTCATGCCGAGCCGCTCGGCGCTGCGCTACATGATCTCGCGGTTGTGATCAGGGGCGCTTAGGCTGTCTGCTGCTTGGGCGAAGTCGCCGAGCCTGCTCAGTCGTCGTCCTGCGATTCGGCGATATGGTTCAGCGCGGCGGCGTTGATGATGCGCAGGCCGCCGCGCTTGATGGCGATCATCTGCCGGTTGCGCCAGTCGTTGAGCGTCTTGTTGACGGATTCGCGCGTCGCGCCGAGGAATTCGCCGAGCTCGGATTGCGAAATCGGAATCCAACCGGCGGAGTCGGCCATGACCCCGCTCAGGAACACCAGCCGCTTCGCCAGCCGGGCCTCGATGCCGAAAAAGGCTTGGTCGCCCAACTCGCCGCTGACCCAGCGCAGCCGCGTGCACAGCAATTCGATCATCGCTCGCGCGAGAGACGGGTTTTTCTCAATGCGGTCAAAGAGTTGTGTCCGGCTCAGCGAAACCAGCTCGCATGCCGTGAGACAGCTGGCGGTGGCCGTGCGCGGGCGTCCGTCCAGTGCCCCGATCTCGCCGACAAGGCTGCGCGACAGCTCGATATTGGCCACCAGCTTCTGCCCGCCCGGCGAATAGATCGAGATCTCGACCGTGCCGCTTATCACACCATAGATGCGATCGGAGGCATCCTCTTGGACGAACAAATGCTGGCCGGCGGCGTAGCGCTCCAGCTTGCAGCCGCCGAACAGCAGGTCGAAGTGGCGCGGATCAATGCGCGCCAGGCGCGGCAGGTTGCTGTCGTCCGCGCCGTTTGTAGCCATGATACGATTCCGCCTCTGGTTAGACGGAAATTGTAGGATAAGTGCGTGCTCGATCAAAGCGTCGTCTCCTTCTATGGTGACTCTCCGTTCGGCGGGTGGCTGACAAATGTTCCAATGTCATGCCCGACACGTCGAAACCGGATAAGCCGGCAACTGTAAGGAGACCGGGCGCACTGGCGGTTACGGACCGATCCTTCGAGAACGCCGTCCGCGCGCTTGGGTGGGAGGTGCCCAGCGCGCAGACAGCAAATCTGAAAATGGCTACGTGATCAAATTCCTTCCTGCGAAACCGCATCCAGTCCGGAGGCCGTCTTCGGGATCTGCAGGTCAGCCAAGCCGTTGGCGCCCCCGTTACGATATCTGCGCGCAAACCCTGTCTGACGTATGTGAAGGTGGTCAC
>NZ_RZSA01000995.1:0-2331 GCF_003998075.1 Mesorhizobium sp. M2A.F.Ca.ET.037.01.1.1
CGCTTATGCAGCGCAACAGGCTAAGGCGCAGGCGGCAAAGCTCGGTCTATGGGTTGGCAACTTCCAGGCGCCCTGGGATTGGCGAGCGCAGCGCAGTGATGATGCGCAGGCGCCGTCGACGCCAACCTTCGCGCTCGGCAGCGGCAATGCCGGCTGCAACATCAAGGGCAACATTTCGGCGGACGGCGAGCGGATATACCACGTCTCCGGACAGAGATATTACAGCGTCACCATCATCAACGAGGCCAAGGGCGAAAGATGGTTCTGCTCGGAAGCCGAAGCCGTTGCAGCGGGTTGGCGTCGCTCTAGGCGCTAGCTTCCAGCGTTTCGATTTTCAACAAAGGAGAATGTATGAGTTTCGATCGCGGCGCCGAATGGCACAGATGGGATCCTCATATCCACGCCCCTGGCACTCTGAGAGAGGATCGATACGGGGGCGATTGGGACGGTTACATTGCGGCGATAGAGAACGCTACTCCCGCGATACAGGCCCTCGGCATTACTGACTACGGAGTAACAACTACCTATCAACGTGTAATGGCTGAAAAAGCCGCGGGGCGCTTGAAAGGTGTGGACCTGATTTTCCCAAACGTCGAACTGCGGCTGGACGTGGCGACGGTCAGAGGTAACTTCGTAAATCTACACCTGCTCGTCAGTCCAGAGGACCCCAATCACATCGGCGAGCTAAATCGCTTTTTGCAACGCATTGAATTTCGGCGGGCCGGCAAAGACACCTACGCTTGCACACCGGAAGATCTCATTCGCCTCGGCCGGGCCGTTGACCAAAACATTAAAGACGACAGCATCGCGCTCTCGCACGGAATTGGTCAGTTCAAGGCGAACCTCAATCAACTAATGGACGTCTACCGCGACATGGACTGGGTCCAGCGAAATGTGATCGTCGCAGTGGCTGGGGGAGCCGATGGCTCATCCGGCATAAGAGAAGCGGCCGACGCGACCGTTCGAGAGGGTATTCAGCGCGCGGCCCATGTTATTTTTTCCGCCAACCCGATCGACCGAGAATTCTGGCTGGGCCGCGGAAAGGAATCATCGGAAAGTATAATCGAATTTTACGGGGCGCTGAAGCCATGCCTGTGGGGATGCGATGCACACGAAATTGCTCGAGTGGGGAAGCCTGACCTCAACCGCCTTTGCTGGCTCAAGGGCAAGCCATCATTCGACACTCTGCACCAGGCTCTGATCGATCCTGAGCGGGCATACGTGGGGCAAGTGCCGCCGTCCGGAGCTAGCCCATCGATGGTCATAGATACCGTGACGATCAGCAACGCTCCCTGGGCTCAGACTTCCGTCGTCAGGTTGAATCCGGGGCTGGTAGCGATCATTGGAGCCAGAGGCTCCGGGAAAACTGCTCTTGCAGATGTGATAGCAACCGGCTGCGACTGCTACACCGCCTACGATGATAACTCCTTCTTAGGTCGGGCACAGGAACTCCTTTCCGGCGCCAAAGTGACGGTCGCATGGCAGGATGCACACGAGACCACGACGCGGGACCTTGCTGACCCGTTCAAGCGCGATGCTGATTCCTATGAACGGGCAAGATACCTCTCGCAGCAGTTCGTTGAAGATCTATGCTCAATTCGCGGGATGCCGCGCCTAATTTCGGAGATCGAACGAGTGATCTTTGAGGCACATCCGGCGATCGATCGCGATGGCGCTGCGGACTTTCGGGAGCTGCTTGATCTCCGCGCCGGCGTGTATCGGCAAGCGCGGCGACAAGAAGAAATAAACTTGGCCAGCGTGTCGGATCAAATTGGGATTGAGCTAGAGAAATCCCGGCAGGTAGCGGGGCTGGATGAACAAATCTCAGGCAAGGAAAAGCTGATCGCCGGATTGGTCAGGGACCGCGATGCGCTAATCCCAAAGGTGGCTAGCAAGACCGGCGAACGTTTACACGAACTCACAGCTGCCGCCGAGACGGTGCGCGGCTACATCAGACACTTCTCTAGTCGCCTAGCGGCCATTGCCGCACTTGGTGTGGAGGTTGCGGACATTCGCAAGAACCAGGCGCCCGACGGGCTACGTGACTTAAAGGAGCGGAACCGCCCGGCAGGATTCAAGGAGGACGAATGGCAGCTTTTTCTGCTTACCTTCTCGGGCGACGTTGACAAGTCAATCCGCGACCAAACTGCAACGGCCGAGACGAACCTCGCGGCATGGAAGGGCAAGAAGCCGCAGAGTCCGGTACACGACGGGAGTTTCATCGGCGCCGACGCAAAGTTAGAAAAGTTGCCGTTGGCAGTGCTGGAAGCTGAAATTGAGCGTCTGGGAGGTATTCTCCTGCAGGATGAGGCAGTAGCCAAACGCCTACAG
>NZ_RZSA01000996.1:0-2328 GCF_003998075.1 Mesorhizobium sp. M2A.F.Ca.ET.037.01.1.1
CGTCTGGGCCGAGCGTGGCCGGGGCCACGAAATGCTGCTCGATTCGGCGGGACCGGCGGCTGGCATGCCGGCCAGGAGCCGGACCGGCGCTCGATCGCGGTTGCCGCGAAGCACGGCATCGACATTTCAGGGCAGAGGGCACGCAAGGTGCTGCCGGGGGATTTTTCGCGCTTCGACCTGATCCTCGGGATGGACCGGGCAAATGTGCGCGACCTCAAGGCACTGGCGCCGCAGGCCGCGCGAGACCGCGTCCATCTTTATCTGGATTTCGCCACGGGAAGGGCCGCGGACGTGCCGGATCCCTATTATGACGGCGCCGAGGCCTTCGCCTCGGTCTACCGCATGATCCGCGAGGCGTCGGAGGCGCTGGCGAAGCGGCTCGAGGCGAGCGTTTCGGCGACCAGCGGCCAGGCTTCCTCGACGATGTAAGGGCCGCCGCCAACCGAATCGCGCGACGACATCAGCACGAAGCGGCCGACACGGAAGGGCAACGCGGCGAAATTGCCGCGCGCCGAAAGATATTGCGCGACGTCGAGCGGGCTTGCGTTGCGCAGGCGCGCCAGCGTCACATGCGGCGAGAATTTGCGCGGGTCGGCCGGTAGGCCGAGCCGCTGGCAGATGCGGTCGATCTCGCCCTGCAGCGCCGTCAGGTCCGGCGAGGCGGACACGCCGGCCCACACCGCATGCGGCTTCTTGCCGCCAAAGGCGCCGACGCCCGAGAGCGTCATCTGGAATGAGGGGCGGTGAACCCTGTCGAGGGCGTTGGCGATCTCGTCGGCGACATGGCCTTCGACATCGCCGATGAAGCGCAGCGTCAGATGGTAGTTTTCGACGTCGATCCAGCGCGCCCCGGGCAGCCCGCCCCGGAGCAGGGACAAGGAGAGAGCGGCGTCACGCGGAATTTCGAGGGCGGTGAAAAGACGTGGCATGTGAAGCCTCCTGTCCTCGAATCGAAACTCTCGGCCCTAGCGAATCATCGATATCAGCGCGGGGCAAGCGGTTTGTTGTCCACAATGTTTCCCCAGCGGAAAGCGTGGCTTTTCGGTCTCATGACGCACCGCCATTCGCGGCAATGGCCTTCTCGACCACGGGAAGGATACGCTCGACCATGATGTCGACCCCCTTGGGGTTGGGATGCAGGCCGTCTTCCAGCTGCATGTCGGCGTGGCCGGCGACGCCGTCGAGGAAGAACGGATAGAGCGGGACGCCGTATTTCTCCGCAAGCCGCGGATAGATGGCGTCGAAGGCCTTCTGGTAGTCGGCGCCGAGATTGGGCGCGGCGCGCATGCCGGCGAGCAGTACCGGGATCTTGCGCTGCTTCAGCTTGCCGAGCATGGCGTCGAGGTTCTTCTCAGCGATGCCGGGTGAAAGGCCGCGCAGCATGTCGTTGGCGCCGAGCTCGAGGATCACCAGCCTTGTGCCGTCCGGCACCGACCAGTCGAGCCGCGCCAGGCCGCCGCTCGAGGTGTCGCCGGACACGCCGGCATTGGCCACGGCGACGTCGAGGCCCTTCGCCTTCAAGGCTGCCTGCAGCCTGTCGGTGAAACCCTGGCCAGGGCCGAGACTGTAGCCCGCCATCAGGCTGTCGCCGAAGCCGACGATGGTGAAGCTGGCGGCGCGCGCCGACGAAATGGCGCCGCAAAGGCCAAGGAAAAGGATGAGGGCTGCGAAAACGACGGGGGCTGCGGCAAAACGATGTTTGAATGCCATGCGGCGAGCCCCATATGACCGGAACAACCCAAGGAAGGAGACACGGGCCGTCTCCTTTTTCCACATATAGGGCGCTTTTATTGTGACAGAAGCCGTCATCGCGTTGAGGGACGTATCGCTGACGCTCGGCGAGGGCGCGTCCTCCGTCCATGTGCTGAAGGGCGTGAGCCTCGACGTCGCGGCCGGGCAAGCCACCGGCATTGTCGGCCCATCGGGCTCGGGCAAGTCGACGCTGCTGATGGTTCTTGCCGGCCTGGAAAGGGTCGATTCGGGCACGGTTCGGATCGCCGGCGAATTGCTCAACGGAAAAAGCGAGGATCAGATTGCTTCATTTCGAGGGCGAAACATCGGCATCGTATTCCAGTCCTTCCATCTCATCCCCAACATGACCGCGCTGGAGAATGTCGCGGTGCCGCTCGAGCTCGCCGGACATGGCGACCCGTTCGGGGTGGCCGCGCGCGAGCTCGCGGCGGTCGGCTTGAGCGACCGTGTGACGCATTATCCGGGCGAGCTTTCCGGCGGCGAGCAGCAGCGCGTGGCGATCGCCCGGGCGCTGGCGCCGTCGCCGCGCATCCTCATCGCCGACGAGCCGACCGGCAATCTCGACCAGGCGACGGG
>NZ_RZSA01000997.1:0-2323 GCF_003998075.1 Mesorhizobium sp. M2A.F.Ca.ET.037.01.1.1
GGTGAGCCAATGCCGCGCCGTCGCCATCAGGGCGCATGTCGTTGACCTTTGCGCGCTGCAGCGTTGCAAGATCGGCGATCCTGAGGATGTTCTGGTCCACCATATCCAGCCGTTCGGACACTCGCGAATTTGTCATCTTCAGCAATCAGCAGCCTTTGGACCGTCGCTCTGGTGCCGTCGTCCGTCTCCGTTTGAAGGCGGTCCACGAAGTGCTTGATGTTCTCCCTGGCGATAAAGCGGTCCATCAGGCTCGCCCTCCGAGCTTTGAAATCATATCCCCGTGGCAGATAGGAGTCGAGGCGCGCCATGACGACCAGGCCCCTCCGGAAATTGATGAAGATCAAAGCCGGCGCACGATCGCGGGCGCACAATACTGTGTTGCGATACGATCCTCACCCTCGCGTTGGGACCAGATGGTTAGCCCCGAAACCGAGCTTCAGATGCTCAATCGTCATATCCGCACGGGAGCGCGTCATATCTCCCGCCAGCGAGAGATTATCGATCGCCTCATCGAGCTGGGCGCGCCAGCCGAGCAGGCATTGGAACTGCTCGATTTATTCCGAGTCACGCAGGCGCTGCACATTGCCCACCGGGAGCGGCTTCTCGATTAAGTGACGCCCGCCAGCGTCACCGGATGCCGAGGAATCCAAGGATGGCAAGGACGATGACGATTGCTCCTACGAGCCAGATGATGTTGTTCATGTCTTCTCTCTCAATCCTTGATGAGGCGCTGCCTGTGCAGCTTTCGCCTTCGACCAACGGGAGCAAGTGGCTTCCGTTCCCGGTGTGGGCCCACGGTCCCGCGCGGTCCGGACCGAAGTCTTAACGGCGTCTCTCCTGGTTGCCCGAACTTGGCCTCTCAGCGGTTGTCATCTCCTTTGTGATTTCGACCGTTCCTTCGCCCGAGCCTTTCAAGCAGGGCTCGAAGGCGCTCGGGAAGCTGACGGTCACCCGAAAAAGTGGCCACGCGCGCAGGTGCCGTCGCAAAACCTCGCTGGAAAACTGCCGTCTCAGCAACCTGGCGAGAGCTTCGTTGTGACGTCGATCCTGGGCCATTTCACGCAGTCCTGATCACTGCGAAACCGGAAGCGACTGGACTTGTTCCGCTGCGCAATCGTGATTTGTCATCGCAGCGGCGGTCGCCCGTGAGCGGGTTGTGGCGCGATGAGCTCAATTGAACTCAGAGAGCATCGCTTCCTGAAGGAACATAAGCGCCGCTCGCCGGTTTGGTCCGCGGCGGCATCCCCCCAGCCCGCCGCCATCGGGGTTCCAATCCTCCCGATAGAAGCCCGCCCGCTCCCCTCCGGGCGGGCTTCTCCATTTTGAGAGATTGGCTTCAGCACAGGAGAGACAGTCATGGCAGGCAAGACAACGCACGACCAGCAGCAACGCATCATCGAGGAGCGCGTCAACACCAAGAACGCCGGAAAGGATTTCAACGCCAGGGAAGAGCTGAAGCGGCCGAGCCAGGAGCGGGCCACCCGCGAGAAAGGAAGCGGGTTGAAAGCTGGCGAGCGCGATCTGATCGATCCTGACGACAGGCAGATGCTGCGCGGCGAGAATCAGGAGTCTCCGCACCGGAAACGACGCGGCGATTGATGGGCGTCGGCCGGAAAAGCGCGGCGGGTAAAAACCGCCCACATTTTCCTGGAATTGCCCTAAAGATTAGGGGGTTCGTCGGAAGGCGGTTCCGAGACAATCGGCAGTTTCGAGCGCACCAGACGCTCGGTGCGGCGCAGCAATTCCCGGGAGCGCTTGATCGCGTCTTTGCTGCCCTGGACGAGTTGATCCTGGAAGGGTTCGCGTGCCCGGGGCAACGCAGTTCTGGCTTGGCGCATAGCGCTCTCCCGTTTTCAGACGGGAGCGCGTTCGTCGTCTCTCAGCCGCTAATGGTGTCCATTGGGGGTTACCAGCGATCTGGACAATCTAGGGCTCGTTCGATCTCAGTCAAGTTGCCCGTCATCGGCAATGCCCGGTTTGATTGGTTCCGAATCGCTGCCAACTGCTGGGCGAGGGCCCTGGATTGCTCCACATGCGCCCAAGCCAGTTCCCGCATGCGGCTGTTTTCGGAGCGCAGGGCCTTTGCCCGTGCGATGACCAGAGAATTTGCGTCGAAAATATCCATGGCGACAACAAATGCGGATCGCGAATGAAGGTTCCAGCCCGGACAACGGCAAAGTCGAATTTCAGCCCCGGCCGCCGCATGGCGGGATGCGCCTGGCGCCTCGGCCAAGGTGGACAACGCAATCGGCGCCCAAGTGGGCAGGGCGGTTTCAGCGGCGCCGGCGAGATAGAGCGGCCGCCTCGCCCAATCCTGAACGGC
>NZ_RZSA01000998.1:0-2320 GCF_003998075.1 Mesorhizobium sp. M2A.F.Ca.ET.037.01.1.1
CAGGCCGCCTGCCGGTCCGCGGCATAGGTGCCGAGATAGGACAGGTCGCATGCGAACTCGGGCCTTGGCTGCGCCGGCCGGTGCCGGTCAGGATCGACATGGCCGTAGAGCGGCAGGACATGACGGGCGCCAAGAATGCTCTTCAGTGTGTCGATCGCCGGCCCTCCGGTATAGCTCAGGACCAGATCGAAATCGCGCAACCCCTTCGGCTCGAAATAGGCCGGGTAATCACCTCGCTCGATGCTCGCCAGCGTCACCGGTGTATCGAGATCGTAAAAGACCTTCAGGCCGCGGCAGCTGTCATTCGCGATCCGCGAGGCCTCGACGGCATCGGGACAATAGGAGGTGACGATGACGACGTCGGCTTCCCGTATCGCAGCCTCGGCCTCCTGGCGGATGTCCTCCCAGTCTGCGTAGAGAACGATATTCCCGCCCTTGAGCCGGTCGATGTCCCTGGCGCCGGCATAGTAGGGCGTATCGCGCTCGAAGAAGCTGATCGACCAGCCAAGCGGCGCCAGAGCGCCGATCAGTCCGCGCCAGAGCGTGGCGTGTCCGTTGCCCCACGAGGATGTGACGGTGAGGCCGAAAATGACCATGCGCATCGGTTGCCGCTCCCGTCAGGCGATTTCATTCAAACGGACCAGCTTCGACCCCCAGTCGCCGTGGACGACCGTTGTGATGGAGGCCGGCGCGATGTCGAAGCGGAAGCAATCGCCGAGCGGGAGGCCGAGGATCGCGCAGACAGCCGCCTTGATGACATCGGCATGGCTGACAAGCGCGATGCACTGACCCTGTCCATTCTCGCGCAGCGCGTCCATCAGGCCGATCATCCTGTGCTGCACGTCCAGCATGGTCTCGCCGCTCGGCGTGCGGGCGCTCTGGCGCTGGTCGTTCCAAAGCCGCCAGCTTGCGTCACCGTTGAGTTCCTCGAAGGTCTTGCCGGACCATTCGCCGAAGTCGATCTCGTCGAGTTCCTTGCAGATCGCGATCTTCTCAATCTCGCAAGCGATGGCGATCGGCTTCGCTGTTTCCAGCGTGCGCTCGCGCGGACTGCTCAAGATCGCGGCGAGCGGTTCGCGTGCCATGCGGCGAGCCAGATGCAACGCCTGCGCCTGGCCGGCTTCGCCCAGGCGAACGCCCTCGAGCCGCCCGGCCAGGTACGAGCCGACATGATCATGCGCCGCGTGGCGGATGAGAAAGAAGGTGGTGGTCATTCGGCGGCGTCCAGCATCGGCTCGTCATTGCCGGCGATGAAGGCGAGCGTGCGCAGGCGCGCCTCTGCGTCGGTGAACTGCTCCGGCGGCGACTTCATGAAGTAGCTGCTGGGGCCTGTGAGCGCGCCGGCAATACCGCGGTCGAGGGCAAGCTTCGCGCAGCGGACGGCGTCGATGACGACGCCTGCCGAATTGGGCGAATCCCAAACCTCCAGCTTGAGTTCGGCATTGAGCGGCACGCCGCCGAAGGTGGTGCCTTCGACGCGGATATAGGCCCATTTGCGGTCGGTCAGCCACGGGACATGGTCGCTGGGTCCGACATGGATGTTCCCGGCCTCGAGCGGGACGTCGATCTGGCTGGTGACGGACTGCGTCTTCGAGATCTTCTTCGATTCCAGCCGCTCGCGCTCGAGCATGTTGAGGAAGTCGGTGTTGCCGCCGAAGTTGAGCTGGTAGGTGCGATCGATGCGCACGCCGCGCTCGCGGAACAGATTGGCGAGCAGCCGGTGCACGATGGTTGCGCCGACCTGGCTCTTGATGTCGTCGCCGACCAGGGGAAGGCCGCGCTCCTCGAAGCGTTGGCGCCATTCCGGCCGCGAAGCGATGAAGACAGGGATGCAATTGACGAAGGCGCAGCCTGCATCGAGCGCGCATTCCGCGTAGAAATGGGCGGCCGCTTCGGAGCCCACCGGAAGATAGCATATCAGAATCTCGGCCCCGCTCTCCCGGAGTCGAGCGATCACGTCGGCAACCGGCTCGCCAGACTCCGGAATCTGGTCCCGGAGATATTTGCCGATGCCGTCGAGCGTCGGGCCGCGATCCACGCGGACCCCAGTCGGTGCAACGTCGGCGAAACGGAAAGTGTTGTTGGGCGCGGTGTAGATCGCTTCCGCCACATCGCGCCCAACCTTGTTTTCCGCAACATCGAAGGCGCAGACCACCTCGATATCGTCAACATGGTAGCCGCCGAGATCGGCATGCATCAGTCCGGGGATCGGCTCGTTGCCGTTGGCGTGGCGATAGTAGGAGAGACCTTGCACAAGCGATGATGCGCAATTGCCTACGCCGACGATGCCGATACGAACCTTCTTCGATGTCACGAAACC
>NZ_RZSA01000999.1:0-2318 GCF_003998075.1 Mesorhizobium sp. M2A.F.Ca.ET.037.01.1.1
TTCTAAGCCTTCGGGTGTGTTCTCGTAAACGTTTACGGAAAGACGTTTACGGTGATGCCGGAAATGCCGTGACACTCGGCCTGGAGGGGCCGAGCGGAGGAGGAGCGCTGGATGATGAAGGTCGTCCTGGTCGGGTGCGGAGCTATGAGCAGGCAGTGGCTCGATGCCGCAAGGCAGATCGACGGGCTCGCCATTGCCGGCTTTGTCGATCTCGATGCCGAGCGGGCGCAGGCGAGGGCGCGCGAATACGATCTGAGCAACGCCGTCATCGGCACCAGCCTCGACGCCGTCCTCGACGAGACGAAACCCGACGCCGTGTTCGATGTCGTGGTTCCGGCGGCACGCCGCGAGGTCGCGCTTTCTGCCTTTGCCCATCATTGCCACCTGCTGACCGAAAAGCCGCTGGCCGACAGCCCAGAGAATGCGCGGGCCATCATCGCGGCGGCGCGTCGGGCCGGGCGCCTCCATGCCGTCGTCCAGAACCGGCGCTATGTCGCCAATGTCAGGCGGATCAGGCGCTTCCTCGACTCCGGCGCCATCGGCAAGCCGACCAGCATCCATGCCGATTTCTTCATCGCGCCGCATTTCGGCGGCTTTCGCGAGGAGATGGACCATGTGCTTTTGCTCGACATGGCGATCCACACCTTCGACGCCGCCCGCTACATGGTCGCCGGCGAGCCGGCCAGCGTCTATTGCCAGGAATGGGAGCCGGCCAGTTCCTGGTACCGGCAGGGCTCGTCGGCGAGCGCCGTCTTCGACCTCGGCGGCGGCAAGGTCTTCACCTATGCCGGCTCCTGGTGCGCCGACGGTTTTCGCACCAGCTGGGAAGGCAGCTGGCGCGTCGTTGCCGAGCGCGGCAGCCTGCTGTGGGACGGCCATGACGGGCTGAAGGCGGAGGTGGTTGCGTCGGGCCGCGACGGTATCATCGACAAGACGTATTCGATCGAGGTGCCGGCGCTCGACCCGGCCGACCGCGTCGGCGGACATCTCGGCATCATCCAGGATTTCATGCGCGCGATCGAAACCGGCACCGAGCCGGAGACCCGCGGCACCGACAATATCAAAAGCCTCGCCATGGTCTTCGGCGCGATCGAAAGCGCGGAGAGCGGACGGCGCGTGGCGATCGCGACCCAGGAAGGATGATGATGCCAAACCCGCTTCTCGATATCAGGATCGGCACCATGGTGCGGGCCAATCTCGACGATCCGGCCGCCTACGTGAAGCAGATCCTGCCGCTTGGCTTCGAGAGCATCCAGCCCTTCTTCTGGCAGACGCTGGGCGGCAAGGACCTGAAGCGCCTCGCGGGCGAAATCCGTGACGCGATCGGTGATGCGGACGTCACCGTGTCGTCGCTCGGTGTGTTCGGCAATCCACTCGAAAGCGGCGAGGTCGATCGCGGCGTGCTCGCCGCCTGGGAGACGGTGATCGACAACGCGCATCTGTTCGGCACTTCGATGGTCTGCGGCTTCACCGGCCGCCTGCGCGGCAAGAAGCTGACCGACAGCCTGCCGCGCTTCCGCGAGGTGTGGGGACCGCTGGCCAGGCGCGCCGCTGACAAGGGCGTGTGCATCGCCTTCGAGAACTGCGCCATGGACGGCAATTGGGCGAGCGGCGACTGGAACATCGCCCACAACCCGGACGCCTGGGAGCTGATGTTCAACGAGTTGCCGAACGACAATCTCGGGCTGGAATGGGAGCCCTGCCACCAGCTCGTCTATCTGATCGACCCGATCCCGCAGATCCGCAAATGGGCGCCGCGCATCTTCCATGTCCATGGCAAGGACGCGACGGTGCGCTGGGACGTGATCCGCGAGCATGGCGTGTTCGGCCGCCTGCCCTTCGTGCAGATGCGCACGCCGGGCTTCGGCGACAGCGACTGGACGCGCGTGATCAGCGAATTGCGGCTGGCCGGCTACAAGGGCGCCATCGACATCGAGGGCTGGCACGACCCTGTCTATCGCGACGATCTCGAGATCACCGGCCAGGCGCGCGCTCTCGATTATCTGAAGCAATGCCGGGGAGGGAACAGCTACCTGCCCAATCCGGTTTGAGCGCCGGCCGGCGGGAGGAGCCGGCCGATCCAAATCATTGTCGAAACCCTCCATCGCGAGGGACCAAAAGGGAGGAACGTGCATGAGCATCACGACCAGAAGGACTGTTCTGCGCTCGACCGTCGTGGCGGCCGCCACGGCGCTCTGTGCCTCGATCTCCACTCTGCCGGCAAAGGCGCTTGACGCCCAATGGTGCAAGGACGTCCACATCCGCTTCTTCGTCGGCGGCGCCGAGGGCGACGCCTTCGGCACCATCGTCTATAATGG
>NZ_RZSA01000099.1:0-10983 GCF_003998075.1 Mesorhizobium sp. M2A.F.Ca.ET.037.01.1.1
GGGAAACTGTCGATCCGCCCGCCGCTCGCCTTGCACGGACCATCCGGCAACGCGCCGACGGAGCGGACGGAAATGATCAACAACGGCCTGGCATCGCTGTTCGGCGATTGATCCTGGGCCGGCGATCCGGCATTGCCGTTGGCCGGCGAATGCCTACATGGCAGGCAAGGTGACATCGCGCCCGAAAGACATTACCGACTTGCCTGATCTCACCCTGCTCCTTTGCATCTTGTCCGGAGACACCCGTTCGTGAAACGCCTTTTCAACCGCCTGCTGCCGAAATCCTGGCGCTCGACAGTCGTCACCATTCCGGTCATCCGGCTGCAAGGCACCATCATGGCCGGCGGCGGCCAGTTCCGGCCGAGCCTGTCGCTCGCCTCGACGGCCGGCCTCATCGAAAAGGCGTTCGGCTTCGACGCGCCGGCGGTCGCCATCTCGATCAACTCGCCGGGCGGCTCGCCGGTGCAGTCGCGGCTGATCTTCAAGCGCATCCGCGACCTGGCGGCGGAGAAGAACAAAAAGGTGCTGGTCTTCGTCGAGGATGTCGCGGCTTCCGGAGGCTACATGATCGCGGTCGCCGGCGACGAGATCTTCGCCGATCCGTCCTCGATCGTCGGCTCGATCGGCGTGGTCTCGGCCTCGTTCGGCTTCCCCGAGCTGATGAAGAAGATCGGCGTCGAGCGGCGCGTCCACACCGCCGGCCAGAACAAGGCCGTGCTCGATCCGTTCAAGCCCGAGAAGAAGGAGGACGTGGAGCGGCTGAAGGCGTTGCAGCTCGAAGTGCACGAGACCTTCATCGACCTCGTCAAGGAGCGGCGCGGCAGCAAGCTGAAAGACGACCCTGACCTGTTCACCGGCCTGTTCTGGACCGCCAAGCGCGGCCTCGAGCTCGGCCTTGTCGATGCGCTGGGCGACATGCGCAGCGTGCTCAAGACCCGTTTCGGCGACAAGACGCAGCTCAAACTGATCAGCGCGCCGCGCGGGCTGTTCGGCCGTTTCGGCCTGTTCGGCTCGCGCTTCTCGGCGCCCGATATCGCCGCTGCCGCCGCAAACGGCGTCCTCGATGCGGCGGAAGAACGCGCGCTGTGGGCGCGCTTCGGGCTTTGAAAAAGCCATGATTGCGTCTAGCATGCCCGCTTGACCGACCCATCGGCCGGCCTTGCCGCGACAACGCGGGAGGAGTTTGGATATGCCGCAGATCATTTTCTTCGCTGTTGTCGGCGCCGCCGCCTATTTCGGCTACCGCGCTTTCGTGCGCGAGGCCGAGCGCGTGACAGCCAAGATCCGGCGCACCGAAAAACAGGCGGCGAACGGCACGATGGGCACGCTGGTCAAGGATCCCAAGACCGGCGAATATCGTCTCGCCAAGGACTGATCCCATCTCGCCAGCAGCCGACATCCTGGAGCCCGGCACAGAGGTCCGGACATGGCTTGCGCCGGCCAAGATCAACCTGGCGCTGCATGTCACAGGAAGGCGCGACGACGGCTATCATCTCATCGAGAGCCTTGCCGTGTTCACACGCTTCGGCGACCGGCTGGAAATCGAGCCGGCGGAGCAGGACGAATTCTCGGTGTTCGGCCGATATGCCGCCGGCCTGCCGCTCGACGACGGCAATCTGGTGGTGAAGGCGCGCGATGCCTTGCGCCGGGAAGCCGGCGTGCAGCGCACGCCGCCGGTCGCCATCCGGCTGGAGAAGAACCTGCCGGTCGCCTCGGGCGTCGGCGGCGGCTCCAGCGACGCGGCAGCCGCGCTCAACGGCCTGGCGCGGCTCTGGAAGCTCGATATCGACGAGATTTCGCTGGCGCGGATCGGGCTTTCGCTCGGAGCCGACCTGCCGATGTGCCTGAAGTCGAAGCCGCTGGTCGCGCGCGGCATCGGTGATGAAGTGTCGCCGCTCTCCGCGTTTCCGGCGCTTGGCCTCGTCCTGGTCAATCCGGGCGTCGCTGTCTCAACACCGGACGTGTTCAAGGCGCTCTCTCGTCGCGACAATGACGCGCTGCCGCCGCTGCCAAGGCGCCTCGACTTCCACGCCATCCGTAACTGGCTGGAAACGACCCGCAACGATCTCGAAGGCGCCGCTCAAGCCATTCAGCCCGCGATCGGCGAGGCGCTCAAGGCGCTCAAGCGCGCCGACGCCGCCTTCGCGCGCATGTCCGGCTCGGGCGCCACCTGCTTCGGCCTGTTCGAGACCGGCAATGTGGCCAAGCGTGCGGCGATCGAGATCCGCGCGCGTCATCCCGACTGGTTCGTGGCCGCCACGCGCAGCATGGAGGTGAGCGATGGCGAAGCTTGACGAGAGCCGACCCTTCATTCCGGTGCGCATCGCGGTGCTGACGGTATCCGACACGCGCAGCCTTGCCGACGATAAATCCGGCCAGACGCTGGCCGACCGCATCGCGGAAGCCGGCCATGCGCTTGCCGCGCGCGACATCGTCACCGACGACCGCGAAAAGATCCGCGACAAGGTCCTCGGCTGGTCGAAGGACGACAGCATCGATGTCGTCATCACCACCGGCGGCACCGGTTTCACCGGCCGCGACGTGACGCCGGAGGCGCTGGAGCCGATCTTCGAAAAGCGCATGGACGGCTTTTCGGAAGTTTTCCACCGCATCTCCTACGACAAGATCGGCACCTCGACGATCCAGAGCCGGGCGACCGGCGGCGTCGTCAACGCCACCTTCGTCTTCGTGCTGCCGGGCTCGCCCGGCGCCTGCAAGGACGCTTGGGACGGCATCATCAAGGCGCAGCTCGACTACCGTCACATGCCCTGCAACTTCGTCGAGATCATGCCGCGGCTGGACGAGCATCTCAGGCGGGGCGGCAAGCCCACTTAGTAAGGGGCGCAGGCGTCACTTCGGCGGCGCCACCCAGATTTCGGCGTTCAACCGCCTGGTCGCGAGACCCCGAGCCAGGGCCTCCGCACCGCGAGCGCTCTTTGCCAGAGCCGAGGCCTGGCGCTTGCTGATGACGAGACCCTCTGCCAGCGCCCGATTGCCCGAAAAAACACGCGCCAGGAAAGGCGCGCGGTCGGCCCGAGCGCGTGAAAAGCGTGCCGGCATCGTTTGCTTTGCCGTATGCGCGACAACCTCGTCGATCCAGCCTTCGGCCAGCCGGGCGCCGGGCTCCACAAGCAGCAGCCAATCGCCCTTTGCCTGGCTGATACCGGCGCCGAGCCCACCGCTCACATAATGGCAGCCGGCATGTTCGGCGACCCGATGCGTCTGGTCGGTCGAGCCTTGATCGCAGACGATGACGTCGCGCACGACGCCTTCGACCGCGCCGCCGACCAGCGAGGCGAGCGTGCGGGCAAGTCCCTCTTCGTCGTTGCGGGTTTCGATGAGAACGCTGAGCATGCCTAGCCGAATAGCGGAAAGCGGAGGCTAGCGCCAGTTTACGCTTCCAGTCGAAAAAGTTCTTGCTTTGTTCTCATCGGCAAAATAGGAATAGTTTCATGAACAGAGCGATTCGACAGCCTGCCGACAGTCCCTGGGAAAGGGCGAAAATGGAACAGATCGTGCGCGCCGACATTGCCGCTTTCGGAGCAGGCAGAGCCGAGATGGCGAACGCGATGATCGAGCAGAGCGGCATGCGCGTGCGGCCCGACCGCAATCGCGGCCGGTCGGCCGGCATCAATCCGTCCGGTCGGTTCGAGCCGGTCAGCCGGCATGTCTTCGATGACGGCTGGAACTCGCTGGAGGAGTTGCCGCCGTTCAAGACGGAAGTGCAGGTCGAGAAGCCGCGCACCATCATCACCCGCAACGAGTCGCCCGACATTTCCTTCGACCGTTCGATCAATCCCTATCGCGGCTGCGAGCATGGCTGCGTCTACTGTTTCGCCCGGCCGACGCATGCCTTCATGGGCCTGTCGCCGGGGCTCGATTTCGAATCGAAGCTGTTCGCCAAGCCGGATGCGGCGCGCATGCTGGACAGAGAGTTGTCGAAGCCGGGCTACCAGCCGCGCACCATCGCCATCGGCACCAACACCGATCCTTACCAGCCGATCGAGAAGCAGTACCGGATCATGCGCGAGATCCTCGAGGTGCTGGAGGCGCGCGGACATCCGGTCGGCATCGTGACGAAGTCGGCGCTGGTGACGCGCGACTTAGACATCCTGTCGCGCATGGCGGAGCGTGGCCTTGCCAAGGTGGCGCTGTCGGTGACCACGATGGACCGCATGCTGGCCCGCACCATGGAACCGCGCGCGTCGACCCCGACGAAGCGGCTAGAGGCGATCAGGCAATTGTCGGATGCCGGCATCCCGGCCTCCGTGATGGTGGCGCCGATCATTCCCGGCCTCAACGATCCGGAGATGGAGCGCATCCTCGATTCGGCGCGGGCCGCCGGCGCCCGGGAGGCCGGATACGTCATCCTGCGCCTGCCGCTCGAAGTGGCGCCGATCTTCAAGGATTGGCTGTTGCGGCATTATCCGGACCGGTACCGGCATGTGATGTCGCTGATCCGCTCGATGCGCGACGGCAAGGATTACGATTCCGAATGGGGCAAGCGCATGAAGGGCGCCGGACCCTATGCCTGGCAGATCGGCCGGCGCTTCGAGATAGCGGCCAAGCGCCTCGGCCTCAATGTCGAACGGCGGCAGCTTCGCATCGATCAATTCGTCGCAGGCTCCGGCGCCGGCGAGCAGCTGATGCTGCTGTGAAGATGGCACCGACCCTGACGGCCGGCGCCAAGCAGTTCCAGGCAAAGCGGTTTTCCGTCTAGAATTGCTCTTGTTTCAAGAATTCCGTCCGGCCCTTGTCCCCCGGCCGTGAGACGGTGCCCTCCCGGTCCGGCGCCCCACCCGACCCGGAGGGACTTGCGGAGAATCGGAGCCGATGCGAACCTCGCCGCACCATGGCTCGCGTGCGTTCCGATTCTCCGCTTCTCTTTGAAATGGTCGAGAAGCCCGACTTCTCGATCGAGACCAAGGCGATGGCCGACGGGCTGTGGCCGGTCGCCGGCATGGATGAAGCTGGCCGCGGTCCGCTCGCGGGTCCAGTGGTGGCTGCGGCGGTGGTGCTTAACCCCGCCAATATCCCGGAAGGCCTCGACGATTCTAAACGCCTCACCCATTTGCAGCGCGAGGCGCTGTTCCTGAAGATCCTTGGCTCGGCGCTCAGCGTTTCGATGGCCTCGATCAGCGCCGAAGGCATCGACAACAGCAACATCCTGAAAGCGAGTCTCGAGGCGATGCGCCGCGCCGCCGCGGGTCTCTCGCTGCAGCCGAAACTCGCCTTGGCCGACGGCCGCGACATCCCGCCAGGCCTCGCCTGCGAAGGCCGCGCGCTGATCAAGGGCGACCAGCGCTCGCAGTCGATCGCCGCCGCCTCGATCGTCGCCAAGGTGATGCGCGACCGCATGATGTGCGGCTGCGGCGGCCATCACGAGCATTACGGCTTCGAGGTGCATATGGGCTACGCGACGGTCCGGCACCGCACCGCCATCGAGGCGCATGGCCCGGTGGCGAGGCTGCACCGGACCTCGTTCGCGCCGTTCAGACTGGGTGGCGCCGAGGTGGTCGAGGAAGAGAGCTTGGCCGGGTTGGAGTGACGGCGACTGCCTCGATCCTTCGTCATCCTCGGGCTTGACCCGAGGATCATGCCGTGACCTCTTTCGTGGGGCGCAGCGGCGCAGAATTTTGTAATCGTTGCAACGCCTTAGCGTCACGGCATGGATCCCTAGGGTCTGCGCGCGTCGCTTCGCTCCTTGCTCCTTGCTCCGCCCTAGGATGACGAGCGTGCTACAACAAAAAAGCCGCCGGGTTGCCCAGGCGGCTTTGACTTCGAAACTTCGAAGTCAGCTCAGTTCAGCTTGGCCTTGACGTCATCCAGCGCCGACTTGAACAGGTCGGCACCGGCCTTGGCGTCAACCTTGGCGGCGAGCAGCACGCGGGCGGCCTCGACGGCGATGTCGACGGCCGAGGCGCGCACTTCGCTGACGGCCTCGCGCTCGGCCTGGCTGATCTTCTGCTCGGCAAGCGCGGTGCGCCGGGCGACATAGTCCTCGGTCTTCTTGGCCGCCTCGGAAGCAAGCAGCTCAGCCTCGCGCTTGGCGGCGGCGACGATGTCGGCGGCCTCCTTCTCGGCTTCCTTGCGCTTCTGCTGGTATTGGGCAAGCAGCTGCTGGGCCTCTTCACGAAGCTTGCGGGCTTCCTCGAGCTCGCCGCTGATCTTGGCCGCGCGGCCGTCCAGCGACTTGGTGAGCATGCCCGGCACCTTCAGATAGATGATGGCGCCGAGGAAGATGATCAGGGCGATGGTGGCCCAGAGCGTGGCAAGTGATGTGGCGTCCATGATCCCGCTCCTCACCGGCTCGCGGATTTGACCGCGGCCGCGATCTCGGACTTGTCGGCCTTGCCGCCGACAAGCGCCTCGACGATGGCCGACGTGGTATCCTCGGCGATCGTGCCGACTTCCTTCATCGCCTTGGCCTTGATCGAGGCGATGCTCGCCTCGGCCTCGCCAAGCTTCTTCTCGAGCTCGGCCTCGAGCTTCTTGCGCGTGCCTTCGGCGTCCGCCTTGGCGGCGTCGCTTGCCTGCTGGCCGATCTTGTTGGCGTTGGCCTTGGCCTCCGCCAGTTCCTGCTCATACGCGGCAACGGCGGCATCCGCCTCGCCCTTCAGCCTTGCGGCATGGTCGAGGTCCTGGGTGATGCGATCGTTGCGGACATCGATGATGCCGCCAAGACGCGGCATCACAACGCGCTTCAGGAACAGGTAGAAGAGCCCGAAGGTGATGACCAGCCACAGGATCTGCGACGGGAAGGTCTTGGCGTCGAACGGCGGGAACGCTTCATGCTCCGCGGCAGGCACTGCAGTGCCCGCATGCGTATCGCCCTCGGCCGCGGCCGGCGCTGTTTCTTGCGCATAGGCAGATGTCACGAACATCTCATTCCCCTGTCCATGGAACGGGGCCGCACCATGCGGCCCCTTTCGTCAGCTCTCAATCTTACTTGAAGACCAGGAGCAGAGCGATCAGGAGCGAGAAGATGCCCAGAGCTTCGGTCACGGCGAAGCCGAAGATCAGGCGGCCGAACTGGCCGTCGGCAGCCGACGGGTTGCGGAGCGCGCCCGAGAGGTAGCTGCCGAAGATGTTGCCGAGGCCGATGCCCGCGCCGCCCATGCCGATGCAGGCGATACCAGCGCCGATAGCAGCTGCTGCAGTTGCGTCCATTTCAAAACTCCTGTGGTTTGCTTGTTCGTTGCGGTTGGTACGTTGGGTATGCTGGCGCCGCGGCGCCGGTGAAAATCGATCAGTGGCTCGGGTGCAGCGCGTCGTTCAGATACATGCAGGTCAGCACCGCGAAAACGTAGGCCTGCAGGAAGGCGACCAGCAGCTCGAGGGCGGTCAATGCGACCGCCATGGCGAGCGGCAGGATGGAACCGGCGATGCCGACGGCGCCGAGCGCGCTGAGGCTGACGACGAAGCCCGAGAACACTTTCAGCGTGATGTGGCCGGCCAGCATGTTGGCGAAAAGACGAACCGAGAGGCTGACCGGACGCGAGACGAAGGAGATGACTTCGATCGCCACCACCAGCGGCAGAAGAAGACCCGGCACGCCATGCGGCACGAACAGCTTGAGGAAGCCCAAACCGTGCTTGGCGAAGCCGTAGACGACGACCGTGCCGATGACCATGATTGCCAGCGTGAAGGGGACGATGATGTGGCTGGTGACGGTGAAGAAATAGGGGAACAGGCCGATCAGGTTGGCGACCAGCACGAACATGAACAGCGAGAACACCAGCGGAAAGAACTGCATGCCCTGCTTGCCGGCGGCATCGCGCAGCATGTTGCCGACGAACTCATAGGCCATTTCGGAGACCGACTGCAGGCGCCCCGGGATCAAGGCGCGGCTGGCCGTGCTCCAATAGAGGAAAGCCGAGGCCAGCACGATCGTGACGACCATGAACAGGGAGGAGTTGGTGAACGAGACGTCGTAGCCGCCGATATGCAGCGGGATGATCGGATGGATCTGGAACTGGTGGATCGGATCGACCTTGTCAGCAGCAGCCACTTTAAATCCCCGTCAAAGCCACAATCGGCTTCTTAAGTTCACTTCAGCGCCGAGGGGGCGCCCACTTCATTCTTTCGGCTCGCGCGGCTTGCCGCCCTGACCGAATTCCGGTGCAAGCCCCGCCGAACGCAGGACATTGAGTATACCGGCGCCGAAGCCAAGCAGCAGGCCCACGATCAGACCCCAAGGCGCTGTTCCCGCCAGGCGGTCGATGATCCAGCCCAAGCCGACACCAACCACCACTCCGGCGATGAACTCGCTGGACAGTTTCAGCGCCTGACCGTAACCGGCCGCAGCTTTTGCTTCGTCTTTCCCCTCGAGCCGGTCCGTGCGCCTCGTCGCAAGCGATGCTTCGAGATCGCGCCGGCGGCGCTCAAGTTCGTCGTCGCGGATGGTGGCTTCTGGCTGCCTGCCGCGGCCGGTTTCTCCGGTTCCGTCTGGCCCGGTTTTGTCGGCCATCGCAACCCCCCCTGCCCGGGCAGACGATTGCCGTCCGTCCGCTTCTAAAGTCGCCGGCAACATAGTTAGAGGGTCCGCGCCCGTCAAGCCACGGGCCGAACTTCCAAGCGATGTATTTTTCGCTGTTAAAACAATGATTTATCGAGGTGCGACATCGTGCCCTTCACGCCCGCGTGAGGTGACGGTGCGAATCCTGGCGACAAGCCGCGTTCGCCGGGGCATGCCGGGCGCCGAAAGAAGGACAGCCGGGGGCGTCGTTTAGGCGGCTCGGCTCGAGCCGCCCAACCGGCTCAGCTCCAGCCGCCGCCATAGGTGCGGTAGAAGATGTGCAGGCCGATCCTGGTCATGCGCTGCATGGCGCGCGCCCAGCCGGGATGGACGTAGTTGGCATAGTAATGCGTCGACGAGCCGACCTCGGGAATGAAGATCTTGCCGGCGGTCACCGCCATGGCGACCTCCTGCGCGGTCTTGTAGGAAGCCTGGTCGGTGATGGTCTTCTTCCTGCCGTCGCAGGCGAAGGAGAATTGGCAGCGATTGAACCAGTCGTCGTTCTGGTAGACGACGCCGCAGATCGTCTTCGGATAGGCCGGGTTGCGGACGCGGTTCAGGATCACCTGGGCGACCGCCGCCTGGCCGCGGACGGGCTCGCTGCGCGCCTCGAAATAGATGCCCTTCGCAAGGCAGGCCTGCTCGGGCTTGGAAAAGACGCTGGCCGGCAGCGGGTTCTGCAGCCAGGCATGGTCGCCCTTGCCCATCGGCGGGATGAAACGGCCGTCATTCGGATCGTCCTGCAGCAGCGCCTCGAAGGGCGACGCCTTGGCATAGTCGGGCGCGGACTGGGCATAGGCGGTGGCGAGGATGTCCGGCTTGTCGTTGTTGACGAGGGCGACGAGCGCTGCCGGCAGATCCGGATCCGGCTTCTTGTCCTCGCGCAGATGGAAGGCTTGGGCGATCTGGACTTCCTTGCCCTTGATGCCGGGCTTGGCGAAGGTGAGCTTCAGGCCGCTGTCCATCGAGGGACGCAGCAGCGAGGAGGTGCGCTCGAAGATCGAGCCGGCGCTGAAATTCTTGGGCGGCGCGACGGGCGAGACCTGGACGAGGCGGCCCTTCTTGTCGGCGCGCACGACTCGATCTTCATCGGGCGTGACGCCCGCGGCGATGCCCTTGCCACGGAAGGCGACGGTGCCCACGCCCGGCAGATTGACGCCGGAGCCGGAGATCGAGCCGGTGGCGGTGGAATCGATGAACGGCATTTCTGCGGCATGCACGGAGCCGGCGGCGGATTTCTCGATATAGGCGTTCCAGCGGGCGCTGGGCGACTCCAGGCCGGTGATCAGGCTGGTCATATCCTGATAGGCGACGACCGACGGAAAGCCGATCCACATGCCGAGCCCGAGCACCAAAGGAGAAAGGAAGGAACGTCTTTTCGCAACGGCGGCGGCGGCAAGCCGCATGGAAATGCGTCGATGCACGGAACTCTCCAGAACACTACTGACCCCGGAGAGCCAAAATGAAGCATTAACCTTGATGCGGGGTTAACGACATCGATCATGTTCTTTTCATGTTTGAGAGAAGCCGGCTCGCTGTTTCCACAGCAAGCCGGTGAAGAATCGGGCCTGGCGGGTGCGTCGGGTTTGGATGAATCAGATCTGGCGCAGGAAGATCGGCCAGGCGAGCGCCGCGCAGATCGCGGCCGCGAGCCAAACGCCGGGCCATGCAAAAGCCACCAGCAGCCACGGAATGGCGATCGGCACCAGGCAGAAGCCGACGAACACAAAGCTGTTGGCGAGGCTGAGCGCGGTGCCGACATGGCCGGCGCCGGCAAGTGTGGCAAGCTCGGTATAGGCGACGCCGTGCCAGGCGGAGACGAATATGCCGGCGACGAGACCGCCAATGGCAGCAGCGGCAGCAGCGTGGGGATTGCGGCGGTGCCGATCACCAGCAGCCACAGCACCAGGAAGGCAAATGCGCTCAGCGCGCTGCAGACTTTCAGGAACGGGCGGCGGTTGCCGTGGCGGTCGGTGAAGCGGCCGCTCCAGACGCGCATCACCATGGCGCCAGTCTGCACGGCGGCGAGGCTGGTGCTGGTCACCCATGTGCCCATGCCGGCAAAGTCATGCAGAAAGACCGAGGCGAAGGTCAGCACCGCGACCTGCGGGAAGCAAAGCAGCCGAATGGCGCTCGAAATGCGCCAGACCTCGATGTTGCGCAAAGGCGCCGGGCCGGTTGTCGCCGCGGCGGCGTGACTGCCGCCTTCCACCGGCGGCTCGTGCAGCCAGCGCCAGGCGAAACAGGCCGAGAGCGCGGAGACGGCCGCAAGCAGGCCGAAGACCGCGGTAAAGCCCAGGGCCAGCGCCAGCGACGGCAGGACAAGCGCGCCCAGCCCGCCGCCGAGCGGCACCGCCGTCTGCCTGATGCTCATGGCGAAGCCGCGCTCGCCCTCGCCGAACCAGCCCATGATGGCGCGGCCGCTGGAGCCGTTGACGCTGCCGCCGAGCAAGCCGGCGACAAGC
>NZ_RZSA01000009.1:0-24881 GCF_003998075.1 Mesorhizobium sp. M2A.F.Ca.ET.037.01.1.1
CTCAATTCTCCTCACGCGAGACGCGGTGCCGGAGGGCAATCGAACTTGACTGCGCTCACCAGACGGACCTCATGAGCTCCCGATTCCAGGCAGGTCGAAGGGTTGGCTCGCTGTCGCTTCTATCCCCGCATAATGCGATAGACAGTTGCATCGCCTTCCACACCTCGAAGAGGCGCGTCGAAAGCCACCACACGATGGCCGGCAAGCATCTCGCTGACACCGGGCGCGGAATGGAGTGCCTCGGAAATGCAGATCTGTCCGGCTTCCGCCAGGGACTGCACGCGCGCGGCGACATTCACGGTCTGGCCGAAATAGTCGAGGTTGTCGTTGAGCGTCACGGCGATCGATGGTCCACAGTGGGCGCCGATCTTGAGGATGATGCCCGGCCCGTCATGGTCGCTGTTGAAACGATCGATTTCTTCAAAGATGTGGAGTGCGGCCGAAATCGCATCCGACGGCTGTGAGAATACAGCCATCACCGCATCGCCAATCGTCTTGACCACCGCTCCGGAATGTTGCCGAACCGCCGCGTTGACCAGAGCGAAATGCTCGCGAACCAATGCATAGGCGTTGAGGTCACCCAGGCGCTCATACATGGCGGTCGAACCCTTGAGGTCGGTGAACAGGAAGGTGATCTGGCGGATGCCGAGCCCCTCCTTCTCATCGACACGTTCGGACCGGAAGAGCTGGCGGAAGGTTTGCCGCGCAAGCAGCGCTCCGCCGGAGACATAAGGGTCGAACTCGAGCGCCGGCTTGGTGGTCAGCGCGACAAGCTCGGGCGGCCAGTTGATGGCAAGCAACGAACCGCGCACCGCCCCCCTGTTCGCCACCTCAATGACAATCGGACCAGCCGGCACGGCTGGTAACGCCGGCAAGAAGCGTTTGCCATCATAGTCGATCTTCAGAAGCGTCGGCGCCGAAACCGGATCGCCCGATATCGGCACAGCGAATGCGGCCTGCGTCTGCACGTTGACGCCCGCAAGGACGCCTGGTCCCAGGTCGGCGCGGACCACTGTGGTGGTGCCTGGCGGCAGAAACGTCATGCCCCGAACGAAGCCGCGCAGAACGTCAAGAAAGCGAACGTCTTGCCCGGGTAGCCGCCCGTCATGTCCGAAGTGGAGCTTCCAGTGAAAATCCTCGACAGGCAACGTCTCGGGATCGTGGTGCGGCAGGCGCCGCAGCTTTGGCGATATCGAGAAGGTGACCTCGATGAAGTCGTCGAGGTCGGTGTCGCCCGACACGTCGCACAGGCCGCAGACGTAGTGGGTCTTGAGCGTGCGAAGGGCGCCGAAACTGTCGAGCACCATGCCGGACTGGGGACAGAGCACATCCCAGCTCATGTCGAACAAACCACAGCGGGCGGCGTGAAGGAAGAGGTCGATTGCTTCAGGCTCGGCGATTGCGCGGTCGCGAGCAAAGGCCAGCGGATTGACACGATAAAGCGAGTGGTCGTCGGCACTCCTGATCAGCGTCTCGAATTTCGAGATGACGCGAGGGCTCCAGGCGCGCGCCTGCTCCACCTTGGTCATTTTGCTTTCGAGAAGACGATCGTCGACTGCCGTCACGCCCGATCCTCAACCTTGTCTCGCGACAGCCTACTAAAAAACCAGCGCGATGCGAATGGATTGCCCTTGAAATCGCTGCCGGAACAGCAGGGGTGCATGTGCTCCTGCTCGTTTACCGTGACATGGACGGTCGCGCACGCCATGCAATGTGCCGGTCGCGGTTGCCGGGAAGGAAGAGAACTCTAGCCCCCAATCCAAGGCATATCGATCGCCCCAAGCGACACAGCAATTCCGAGGGCCACCAGAGCAACGCCCAGCCTACCTTCGAAGCGCTGGCCACGGGGCAGCAGCTTTCTCGATGAAGATGACCAGCGTCAAAAGCAGCATCCAGGCGATGCTCATGACGCCATCGGCGGCGGTGTTGGCGCGTCGTTCTCGCTATTGGCCCTCAAGATAATGCGGCGCATTCGACGCTGGAACGCGCTGCAGCCACTACGGCGCACGCTGGCGGTGGCGGGCATCTGCGGGCTGGCGGTAGCGGGGATCGGCCTTGCATCGGGCGGCCTTACCTTTGGCACCGGCTACGCGCAGGCGCGGGGAGCCGTCGAAGGAACGCCTCTACCGGTGTTCTTCTTCTACCGGTGTTCTTCTTCGTCGAGAAGTTCTCCGCCGGGCTAATGTCGATGGTATCCGGGATTCCGGGCGGTATCTTCGCGCCGTCACTCGCTGTCGGCGCGGGCCTTGGCAGCGCGCTGGGGCTCATTTTCGGCGCTCGCACTGGCATCGCCGCGCTGCTCGGCATGGCCGGTATTTCGCCGGCGTGGTGCAGGCGCCGATGACCGCCTTCGTCATCATCCTCGAAATGACCGGCAACCATGACAATGTCATCGCGCTGATGTGCGCGTCGATGCTGGGCTTTGGCACGGCGCGGCTGATTTCCAATGAACCGCTGTATCACGCGCTGTCCCGCGTATTCGTCGCCGAAGCGATCCGGCGCCGCAGAACGGCAGGTGGTGAAGTGTGCGCTGCCGGGAACCCATCCGGCCTGCCTCGCTGAGAGGACTCGCCGCACGGGTCAGGGCCCTGAAGCTGTTGGGCTCGGGGTGAGCGTGAACGATGAAGATGCGCACCGCGCGTTTCCAGCTAGGCGGAATGCCTATTTTCTGGGTGCCGAAAGGATTCGCTCGGCGACATGGTCGAGCGAGAAGACGCCGGCGCCGCGTGTCAGGACCAGAAGCAGCAACGATGCCCACAGCAGATGCTCCGCCCAGTTTTCTGGATAGACGAAGATCTGGATGACAGAGACGACCCCGAGCAGCATCACGGCCGCAAAGCGCGAGAATAGTCCAAAGAAGATCAACACCGAGCCGGTGATTTCGGCGGTCGTCGCAAGCGGCGCCGCGATCGAAGGGTCGATGAACGGCAGATTGTATTCGTTGGCGAACAACTGCAGCGTCACCGGCCAGGATGCCAGCTTGCTCTGTGCCGACTGCCAGAAGACATGAGCCACTGCCACGCGGGCGGCGAGCTGGACCAGCGAGAATGGAATGTGTTCGGGCAGCTTGATGATACGCTTGTAGAGGCGGACAAAGCCGGCCGGGTTGGACGAGGATTGCTCCGATATTGCGGTCATGACCGTCTCCGTCAGTTTGAGGGGGAATTCGAGGCGACCCGCACGTCGGTGACGAGCCTGTCGCGGAACAGACGCACGAGGGCTGAAACCAGGTCGAAGGCCGGGTCGAGCGCCAAGGCGCGGCCAGTGGCATGCTCGAGGCCCAAGCCGTGCTTCAGCGAATGCCAGAAGGCGAAGCTCGCGCGGTCGAGCAGAAAAAGCCGCACGTAGTTCCCCGATCGCCACAACGCCACACGCTCGGGGCGCCTTATCCAGGTAACGGCTTCGTCGACCGCCTTTTCCTGTTGATGCGCCATCCACACCGACAGGATCGACCAGTGCGAGACGATCAACCGCAGTGAGGGCTGGAGCTGGATATCCGGCGACAGCCCAAGATCGGTGTTGTCATATTCTGCGAGGCTGCGAGGCGGCAGCGACGCTGTGTCGAGCGCCTCCGCTATGGCCCATTCGAGACGCGCCGTTTCGGCGACGATAGGCATGTCGGACAGGGTGTCGATCGTTTTCAGGAAGCGCGGGAAGCCGGCGCCATAACGTGCCAGCCGCGACTCCACTGGCGGATGCCGCCGAATGAATTCGCTCGCCGCGAAGCGGAAGAAGCGCTCATCGACGAGGCGGACGGTCACGGGAAACACCGCCATCAGCGCTGCGGTGAGGGAACTGCGCGTGTTGTTCTGGTAAATCCGCAGGCGCGCCAACGGATCTGCCTTGCCGGCGGTCAGTATATTTGCGCCGACCACCGGCTCCAAGGCCAGCACCGACCGCGCCATGGTGGTCTGCAAGTGTTCAAGCGGCAGCATGATATTCCTCCTCTATCGAGACAAGCGCCGCGGACATGCACGGCCTGGCGCGTCTTGCAGCGGCAAACGCCGCAAGGACGGGCATGCCGGTCGTCGTTTCGCTTTGGACAGAAAGGATCGGCGTCGCTCGCGTTTTGGTCATTTGCTCGCGCCGCGTGGCTTGCTTGCGGCTGAACATGAGCGAAGCGGTGAGCATGTCGGCCCACATGGCTTCGCCAAGCAGCACGTCGAGGATGGGAACGTCGGTATCCCACTCGATCAAGGTTGGGCGCGGCCCAAGCCGGTCTATAGCATGCTGATAGAGCGCCCATACGACGGGAGGCACGCGCGAGCCGTGGTCGTCGATGAGCACAGTGTCGGCGCCGACGTGGTTCGTCGCATGGCCAGCAAGGTGGATCTCGCCGATCGCCTCCGCCGGCAGCGCATCGATGAAGGCCTTGGCGTCGTATTGCAGATTGTGCGCCGAGACCTGGACATTGTTGACGTCCAGCAGCAGACCGCAGCCGGTCCGCACCACGAGCTCGGCCAGAAACTCGGCCTCGCTCATCGAGGAGTCCGCAAAGGCGACGTAGGCAGACAGATTCTCGATCAGCACCTGCCGCTTCAACGTTCCCTGGACGGTCTCGACGTTACGCGCGACGATCGCCAGAGCTTCTTCGTCATAGCGCAGCGGCAAGAGATCGTTGAGATAGGCGCCGTCAGCTACACTCCAGGCGAGATGCTCGGAAACCAGATCGGGTTGGAAGCGCTCGCAGACCATGCGCAGTCGCTCCAGATGATCGCGGTCCAAGCCTCGTGCGCTACCAAGCGACAGGCCGACTCCATGCACCGAAAGGGGATAGATCTCGCGGAGTTTTTCCAGCGCCTCGACGCCCGCGCCGTCTCCCATGTAGTTCTCGGCATGAACCTCCAACCACCCGGCGGAAGGCCGCCGCGTCAGCATTTCGCCGATGTGAGGAGAGCGAAGACCGATGCCCGCCGATGCGGGGATTGCGAGAGGCTGAAATGCACGGGACATCGGTCTGCTCCATTTTGGAGGTTGGCAAGAAGTCTGGATCTTTCAGGCTTTCGGCTTATCGCTGCCGCCCGCGATCTTGGCGCAGCTGCCGGCGGGCACGTAGAGCCAGGAATCCGGCTGGTTGTCGGCGGTCGCGGTGCCGGCGCAGGAATGCGTCGCGGTCTGGCAGTCGTTCTGGCCGGCCTTGACCACGCCGTAGCATTTCTCGAAGGCGAAGCCGGGCTTGGCGGCCGGGCCGCTATAGGCCGCCGTCGCGGCAAGGGAAGTGGCGGCAGCAAGGGCCGATCCGATGAGAGTTTTGGTATTGATCACAGGCTTGTCTCCTGGTTGGCGTTTCGAGAGAAAGACCGGCCTTGAGGCCTGTCTGCAAAATCAGTCTCGCCGATCGTGATGCCGAGCTGAAATGCTGTCTCGGCATGGAATTGATACGCTGCCACTATGTTCTGAAACTTGGCGCGAAAAAGCCCTCCAGCGGGGAGCCGGAGGGCTTGGCACCTGCATTCGGGAGTATGCGAAGCAGGCGCGGCTAGGGCGGGGAGCGAGGCGCCTAGATGTATCGTCTTTCGCAGTTGGAGGCCGGGGCTTAATCAGCGCGGAAAGGCTCGGTAGCAAGCCAGTCCGCCGCACGCAGCCGCCCCCTGTCGCGCATCTCGGTCAGTTCGCCCCAGTCGATCCAGGGCCGCAGAAGCAGTGGGGCTCCGGCACGGTATCGGCCGTCGAATATGGTGTGAACGGGCGCGCATCTGGTCAAGCAACAACCGGCGGCGGGGCTGCGATCCGGACACGGTGCGGTGAAGACGGAAGGTCTGCCGGTGACGATCAGGCGATGGCGAGCTTCAGTTGCCAGGACAGGCGGGGACTGAAAGACGTCGCCGTCACCCCAATAGATGTCGCCGTCGATCTCGACGGGCAGCGAGAGGAAGGGGATAGTGGCCGCCGCGACGATCGCGTCGATCGAAAGCTGACTGCCGGTGAAAACCTTCACGGCGTCAGTGCGGGCATTAACGGCCTGGACGCAAAGTTTCACCGGGCAGCGTTCGACGCGGATTTGCTCGATATCGATTGACTGTTCCAGGACCGATCGAAGCAGGCTGGTCCTGTCATTGGCGAAGACAGAGGCGTGGCTGACGCGCCGCCAGAAATTGGCGAGTGCCATCCGCGCACCGCGCCTGCCGCCGACGCTTAGGCCGTAGGCAAAGACTGCTGCCTCCATCGCTGCAAAGCCCGATGCGGTCACGCCGCTGAAGCTGCAGCGCGGCTCGTCCAGCAGGCGATCGAGCACGCCCCAGACAAAAGCTCCATGCGCGTCGTTTGCCAGCACGATGTCGATCGTCGGGTCTTCCGCACCAAGATCCGCAACCGAAACGGCGGCCTGGTTTGTTCTCATCGGGGACTGGGCAAGCATGGTTTGGTCTCCTCCCAAGATCGTCACTAGGACGACTGGAGAGAGACTGCCGCATCTTCTTGTTCAGCCGAAATGCCAAGGTGGCATGAAGTCCATAGGCAGATTGCATTGGCTGCAGGACTTCGCGCGCCGCACTCTTCATCCCGATCAGGCCGGGTAATGAGCCGCTGCCAGAACCGCGGCCTGGAACAGGAGACGGATGAATGAAGAGACAATTCGCCTGTGTGGCTGCGCTTGCAATCGGTCTTGGTGCGAGCCCCGCGTCGGCCGACCCGTTCAGCGACCTCGCCGCATTGCCGACGTTCTATACGGACGCCACGATGAAGACGATGAAACCGATGACTGGGTTCAAGAAGGCCTGGTTTGCCATGCCGAAGCATGACCGGGTCAAGATGACCAAGGCGTGCAACGACCCGGTGATGAGCGGGCACCACGCCCAATTTTGCGCCAACGCGCTTGCTTTGGGCGGAGACAATTAGCGGTGCTCGTCGAGGACCCTTGGAATACAGAGCCGGCATAAACTCCATTCGCAGACGGCATTGGCGAGTTGAGTGCCGGATGAAGCAAAGTCAAGCTCGGCAAGCTGGAACAACAGAGTTCAAAAAAATGCTGCCAGTCGTTCGGCGGGGTCGTCAAAGGGACGACTGCATAACTCCAGAAAAGGCTCCCATCATGAATATCAAAGCTATCTGCGTCGGCGCTTTTGCCCTTTCGGTTATCGGCGGGGTCGCCTTCGCCGGAGTTCTCGACGAACCGTCCAACATGCAGCCCTTCTTCACCGATTCCGGCATGAAGACGATGAAGTCGAGCGCGGATTTCGAGACGGCGTGGAAAGCCACGCCGAAGGCGATGCAGACTTCAATGATGAAGGAATGCAACGACGTCGCCATGAGCAAGCCGCATGCTCAGTTCTGCGCCCAGCTCTTCGCCTTGGGCCATCACAGCTGATTTTTCCGGGCGCCGAGCACTATCGCACGGTTTGATGGCGGGCCCTGGCCCGCCATCAGCGCATGACGAAACGCTATCGACTTTATAGCCCCCGTGCATTGGCGTGATGGATTGCTTTGCGGCACGGTTCCAACCTGCACATGCATCTATGCAGCAGAGGGATAAACCGGCATGGACATTCATCACATCCGCTACTTCCTGGCCGTCTGCGAGACGCGGAATTTCACGCGCGCCGGCGAAAAGTGCAACATTACCCAACCGGCGCTGTCGCGCGCGATCCAGCAGCTTGAAGACGAGGTTGGCGGCCTTCTGTTTCGCCGCGAGCGGAACCTAACGCACCTCACGGATCTGGGCGCTTTGCTCCGTCCCAGATTTCAGCAAATTCTCGACGAGGTGACTGGCGTGCGCCAAGAAGCGTCGAGGTTCCTGTGCCTGGAGAATGCAAATCTCAAGGTTGGGGTCATGTGCACGATCGGCCCGCGGCGATTTACCGGCCTATTGACCGACTTCAACAGGCGCCAGCAAGGCATCCAGCTGCAGCTTGTTGAGGGCGTGCCGGCATCCCTATCGCAGCTGTTGGAAGCCGGCGAGATCGATGTCGCGATCATGGCGTCCAGCAACAGTTTCCCGGAGCGCTTCGATGTCACGCCGCTCTATCGCGAACGGTTCGTGCTAGCGTTTCCCAACGGCCATCGGCTGGCCCGCAACGACAATGTTGCCATCTCGGAACTCGACGGCGAGAACTATCTCCGACGCCTGAATTGCGAATATCGAGACTATCTTGCCGGCCTCTGCAATGAACGTGGCGTGAAGCTCAGGATCTCCTACGCCAGCGAACGCGAAGACTGGATTCAAAACATGGTCTCGGGCGGGCTGGGAATCTGCTTCATCCCGGAATTCAGCGCCGTCATTCCCGGTTTGCAGATCAGGCCAGTCGTCGATCCTGAAGTTTGGCGCGAAGTCTCGCTCGTTGTGGTGGCGGGGCGCCGCTTCTCGCCGGCGACATCGACGTTCGTGAACAGCGTCAAGGCGCACAGCTGGCCGGAAAGCGGCATCGATCTGTCGCCCAGGAAGAGCGCTGCATAGCATTTCGAAGTGAAGCCTAACGCCGCGATTAAACGTCGTGGCGGGACAGCCTCGTTGGCGCGGTCGTCCACCATAGTTTTCAGGTATCGAATTAAGAGCCAGTCAGCATTTCTCTTTCTTCGAGGCTGCCGTCACTCTCCTCCTATGCCCCGCTACCGCGATTGGGCACCGACAAAGGAGAAATAGACATGGCTTCCAAGACTATTGCATTGCGGGTGCCGCTGAAGCTGGCGCTGACACTAGGACTTCTCACCGCGACCGCCGCGTTTTCGGTGGCCCCGGTTTTCGCCGGCGACTGCCCTGCTGGCCAGGCCGCCACCGCCGACATCCAGGAACATCCCAGCAAGCCCGTCGGCGTGACGGACACGGTTCTTTCGGCGATCGACCTCAGCCCGAAGGGCGAAGCCTGGAAGGGCAACATGCTGCGTCTGCGCAAGCTTGTCGTTCAGCCGGGCGGCGTGGTGCCGTGGCATGAGCACACGGTTCGCCCCGCCAACATTATCGTCGTCGAAGGCTCCATCACCGAATACGCCAGCACCTGCAAGGTCGGCATCGAGCATCCGGCCGGCGACGTGACCGCCGAGTTCGGCCAGCTCGCCCACTGGTGGAAGAACAACGGGGAGGTTCCGGCGGTGCTCTACTCAGCCGACGTTCTGCCGCCGGCGATGCATAACGATCACATGATGTGAGCTGCTTTCGCGACCAGCGGATCCCAGCAGCAGCAGCAGCAAACAGCGCGTCCTCAGGCGATCGCCCGAGGACGCATTGGCCAGGAGCCTGTGATGACGACCAGTGAACATACCGAATTAATGGGGCTCCGCAGGGTCGCTGCGGACAGCTGGCGCTTTGGGCTGATCGCCCTGATCGCGTTCCTGACGCTCGTCGACCTGTTCGCCACCCAGGCCATCCTGCCTTCACTGGTGACAAAATTCGGGGTCAGCCGCGCGACTATGGGCTTCGCCGTCAACGCCAGCACCTTCGGCATGGCGGTGGCCGGTATCGCCATCGCTCTCTTCGGGCGCGGCATCGATCGCCGCAACGGCATCTGGATCAGCCTGGCCATCCTGGCGATTCCGACGACGCTGCTGTCGCAGACGGACAATATTGTGGTCTTCGCCCTGCTGCGTGTAGCTCAAGGCCTGTGCATGTCGACTGCGTTCACGCTCACCATGGCCTACCTGGCGGAGCATTTTTCCGCCCGGCAGACCACGAACGCGCTTGCGGCGTATGTGACCGGCAATGTTGCCAGCAACTTTTTCGGCCGGCTGATGTCGGCGGCCGTCGCCGACATGTTCGGCATCTCCACCAACTTCCTGACCTTCGCCGCCCTCAATCTGTTTGGCGCTGCTCTGGTCTGGTTCACGCTGCAGAAGACCTCGGCAATGATTCGCGCAGACCTGGACGGCCAGCCTGTGCGCGCCGCCTGGAAAGCGCCGTTGCGGAACGTCGAACTGCGGGCCTGTTTTGCGATCGGCTTCCTGATTCTGTTCGTCTTTATCGGCACGTTCACCTACGTGAATTTCCAGCTCGTTGCGGTGCCGCTTTCGCTCACGCCGATGGCCTTGGGCGCCGTCTATTTCGTTTTCCTGCCATCGATGCTGACCACCCCGCTTGCCGGCCGAGTCGCAGCGGGGCTTGGCCCAAGGGGAGGGATTGGGGCAACGCTTGCGCTGGCGATCGTCGGCTTGCTTCTGCTGCTTTTACCCAGTCTTCCGATTGTTCTTGCCGGAATGACCCTGGTTGCCGTCGGCACCTTCCTGGCTCAGGCCATAGCCACGGGACATGTCAGCCGCACCGCGTCGCGCGATCGCGCCGCCGCGAGCGGCATTTATCTCGCGTCCTACTACGGCGGCGGGCTCGCCGGCAGCTTCCTCATCGGACAGATCTACGACCGTGTCGGCTGGACCGCATGCGTGGTCGTGCTGGCCGCGGTTCTCGCCGGCGCGATCGCGATCGCGCGTGTGCTGCGAACGCCCAAGGCCTGATACTGAAATCGAAACTTAGTTATCCAACCAAGGAGACCGACATGACCAACCAACTCAAAACTCTGCTTGCAGGTGCCGCCATGCTGATGACGGTCATCCTTCCGGCTGCCGCCTCGGACGGCGTCGTCGCGGTGAAGAGCGACTACTCGGTCGCCGAGACCGTCGCCCGCATCAAGAAGGACGTCCTTAAGAAGGGCCTCATGTTCTTTGGCGTGATCGACCAGGCAAAGCTCGGCAACAAGGCCGGCAACGACGTCCGGCCGTCGCGGCTCGTCATGTTCGGCAATCCGGCGCTCGGCACGACGTTCATCACCTCAAATCCCGAGGCCGGCCTGGACTGGCCGGTGCGCGTGCTGGTCTACCAAACCGGAGATGGCACGGTTTACGCCGCCTATAGTGATTTCGACTGGATCGCCAAGCGGCACGGCATCACTGACCGGCAGGCACAGTTCAAGATGGCGACCGAGGTGATCCAGTCCGTCACGTCGTCGGTCAGGAAGAATTGATCGGCGCGAGGCGCTCAGATGCTTCGGCTCGTCGAAGTGTCAGCCTCGAACAGCCAGTCATTCGGCGGCGGACAGCGCCTTCATCCGCTCGCCCAACCATTTCTTCTGCGTGGCCTCGCGCACCAATGTGCCGACCGCGGGCGAATGCCTGCGGCCGCGCACGGTGACGAGATTGACCTCTCGCCAGAATTCGGGCTCGGTGATCGGCAAAGGCACCACGCCGGGATGCTTGACGGTATGCTCGGGCATTAAGCCGAAGCCGAGCCCGGCAACGATCATCGCCAATGGCCAGTCGTCACGATCGCTCCAGTAGACCGGACCGACCGTGACGCCTTGTTCGGCAAGGATGGCATCCGCGTAACCCGCGAACTCGCAATTGTTGCGGTGGATGTAGCTTTCGTTTGACATATGCTTCACCTGCACCGCGCGCCGAATGGCAAGGCGATGGGTCAGGTGGACCGCCATCACCATCTGCTCCTGGAACAACGGCAGGGAGTGCACTTCTTCGTCGGCATCGTCTGAAGGTAACGCATAGATGGCAGCCTCGAGTTCGCCCTCGAGCAGCCTTCTCCTGAGGCTCACCGCATCCGCATCGCAAAGATGCAACTCGACGCCCGGGTGGTGCGCGCGCACAGCCGCGATGAGCTCGATGATCTTGTCCGGAGCGATCGTGCTCATGATGCCGACCTTGAGCGGCATCTTCTTTAGGATCACATATCGAGATAGGTCTCGCCCATGCGGCCGAGCTCGGTGAGGTGAATGAAGCGGCGCTCACGGTGGAAAAGCGGCCCGCCGAATTCATCTTCCAGAAGCTTGATTGCGCGCGACAGCGCCGGCTGCGTGACGTTGCACTGCTCGGCCGCCCTGGTGAAATTCAGCTCCTTGGCGACAGCCAAGAAGTATCGGACTGGCTGATCTCCACGGCACGCTCCCCTCACTGGTCGCGCATACGGCGCCGCCCGCGTTGCGGCGCGATCTTACTAGCTGCCGTTACGTCAAACAACCCGACCGGTCGATCGACGTCCGAGCTTCGAGCCAACGTTCTGACCGTCAGCTATCGAATCCATGTCTCAACGGCATTTCCGCAGCTTGCGGCGGTTCACCATACTAGTCCTCAGATCCAGGGCCGGCCCGCGCCGTCGCTGGTAGCCGCGCAATCAGAAGGACAAGACGATGCTCAAAGGTAAGACAGCACTCATCACAGGCTCGACCAGCGGCATCGGGCAGGGCATTGCCGAAGCCTTCGCTGCCAAGGGCTGCAACATCGTTCTGAACGGCTTTGGCGACGCCGCCGAGATCGAACGCCTGCGGGCCAGGCTTGCCGCCGATCATAAGGTCGCCGTTCGACACGACAATGCCGACATGAGCAAGGGCGACGCGATCACCTCGATGATGGACAAGGCCATCGCCGAGTTCGGCGCCGTCGACATACTGGTCAACAATGCCGGCATTCAGCATGTCGCGCCGATCGATGACTTCCCGATCGAGAAATGGGAAGCGGTCGTGGCGATCGACCTCATGTCTTCCTTCTATACGATCCGGCGCGCCCTGCAGGCGATGAAGGCGCGCAAATGGGGTCGCATCATCAATGTGGCCTCGGCGCACGCGCTCGTCGCATCTCCCTATAAGTCGGCCTATGTCGCGGCCAAGCACGGTGTCGCGGGCCTGACCAAGACCGTTGCGCTGGAAGTTGCCGAACAAGGTATCACGGTCAACGCTGTTTGCCCCGGCTACGTGCTCACGCCGCTCGTCGAGAAGCAGATACCGGACACGGCCAAGGCCCGCGGGATCACCGAGCAGCAGGTGATCAAGGATGTTCTGTTGGCCGCGCAGCCCACCAAGCAGTTCGTCACCGTCGAGCAGGTTGCCGCGCTCTGTCTGTTCCTGGCGTCGGACGAGGCGGCCTCGATCACCGGCGCCGTGATGCCGATCGAAGGCGGTTGGACCGCTCACTAGACCTGCACGAGGAGCGAAGGCCATGAACAAGATCACGCAAAACCTATCCGCCCCGAAAGCAGAACCGGCGACTGGGCACCAGGGCGACGTCAAACGTCAGACCGTCCTTGTCCTTCAGGGCGGCGGCGCGCTCGGCGCCTATCAGGCCGGAGTCTATCAGGCGCTGGTCGAGGGCGGCATCGAACCGGATTGGGTCATAGGCACGTCCATCGGCGCCATCAACGCCGCGCTGATTGCTGGAAACAAGCCCGGCGATCGTCTGCCCAGGCTTCAGGAATTCTGGGACGGCGTCAGCAGGAGCAGTCCATTCGACGAGTTTTTCCGGATGATGGTTCCGAGCAACATTTTTGCCAACATGGGCACGGTGATGCGCGGCATCCCTGGGTTCTTCGAGCCGAACCCGAGCGCCATGTTTGGGGTCAACCGCGAAGTCGGTGTCGAGAACGCGTCTTACTACACCACCGATCCGCTCAAGAGGACGCTGAGCAATCTGATCGACTTCGACTACCTCAACGGGCGTCACACCCGGCTGACAGTCGGCGCCGTCAACGTCAACACCAGCGAGCTCAAATACTTCGATACGCGCGAGATGATCCTGTCGGCGGCCCACATCATGGCGTCGGGCGCCTTGCCGCCGGCGTTTCCGGCGGTCTGCATCGACGGCGAGCCGTATTGGGACGGCGGCATCTATTCGAACACGCCGATCGAGGTGGTGCTCGATGCGCGACCCAGGCGAGACGCGCTGATCTTTGCGGTCAACATGTGGCAGCCCCGTGCCACTGAGCCGAAGTCAATCTGGCAGGTCATGGGCCGGCAAAAGGATCTTCAATACGCCAGCCGCGGCCGGAGCCATGTCGCTCGGCAGGAGCAACTGCATCGGTTGCGGCATGTCGTGCGCGAAATGGGCAGGCTCGTGCCCGCGGAGCGTCGCGAGGATCCGATGTTCAAGGAACTCGCCTCCTATGGCTGCCCATCGGTCATGCACCTCGTCCGCCTGCTTTCGCCGCGACTGGACGGCGAGGACCACACCAAGGACATCGACTTCACCCGCTCGGGCATCCGCACGCGCTGGCAGGCAGGATACGAGCATGGGCAGCGCGTCCTCACCGACAAGCCCTGGGAATGCGAGGTCGACATGCTTCAGGGCATCGTGATCCACGAATCCCAAGAGTGATGCGCCGCGACGAGAAAGATACGGAGACCACCGATGCAGATCATCACTCCCGGCATGCGGTTGATCCCGGAAGCCGTGCTCGCCAACGATGCTGCGCTGTTCCGCACGATCCCGGAGACTCCCTCGCACGCGGACAAGTCGCTGCATCGCGTGGTCATTGTGGGCGGCGGCGCCGGCGGCCTGGAACTGGCGACACGCCTCGGCCGCAAATTCGGCAACCGGCGGCTTTCCGTCACGCTTGTCGACCGAAACCGCACCCATATCTGGAAGCCGCTTCTGCATGAGGTGGCATCCGGCGCCTTGAGCGCCTCGCACGACGCGGTTGAATACATCGCCCATGCCAGCCGACACGGCTACCGATATCGCATTGGCGAGGTCGTTGGCATCGATCGCGCCAAGCGCCAGGTCTTCGTTGCGCCCAGCTTCGACGAAGGCGGTCGCCAGGTCATACCACCACGTGTCCTGGGTTACGACACACTCGTCATGGCAGTCGGCAGCGTCAGCAACGATTTCGGCACGCCGGGCGCCGCGCGCCACGCCATTTCGCTCGACACCGCGGAGCAGGCGGCCCGGTTCAACAAGCGGATGATCGACGCATGCCTGCGCGCCAACGCGCAATACGAGCCGCTTTCGCCGGGTCAGCTTCATTGCGTCATCGTCGGTGCCGGCGCAACCGGTGTCGAACTGGCTGCGGAACTGCACAAGTCGATGCGCGAAATTGCGTCGCACAATCTCGACAATATCGATTTCGAAAGGCTGATCCGCATCACCATCGTCGAAGCAGGGCCCCGGATTCTGCCTGCACTGCCTGAGGAGATGGCGCGCGCAACGGCACGCTTGCTGATCAAGCTGGGCGTCCAGATACGATGCGGAATAAGGGTCACCGAAGTGACCGAAGACGGCATCCGGCTTGGCGAAAAGCTCTTTCTGCCTGCTGAATTGGTCGTCTGGGCGGCCGGTATCAAGGCGCCGGAATTCCTGAAGGGCCTCGATGGCCTCGAAACCGACCGCATCAACCGCCTGATGGTCGATAAAACCTTGCGCGCGGTCGGAGATGACAACGTGTTCGCGATCGGCGACTGCGCGAACTGCGTGCTGCCGGGTGAAGACAACGCCTTGCCGCCGCGCGCCCAGACGGCCCATCAACAGGCAGACCACATGGCCAAGGTGATTGTAGCACGTCTCGCAGGGCAAATCGCGCCAGCGTATCGCTACCGCGACTACGGCTCGCTCGTTTCACTTGCTGACTACGGTGCTTTTGGTAGCCTCATCGGCGGACTGAAGATCGAGGGTCTTGTAGCGAGGCTCGTCTATCGCTCGCTGCACAAGATGCATCTCAGGGCGGTGCACGGGCTCGCCAAGACAACGCTCGCTTCGATCGGCGAGATGATCGTCAGGCGCGCCAGACCGCGGATCAAGCTTCACTGAGGTCGGCGGAGACGCTGCGATGGAAAAGTATGACGTCGTGATCCTGGGCGGCGGCAATGCAGGAATGGACGTCACGGTCGCGATGCGCGCCGCCGGACTCTCCGTCGCCATGATCGAGGCTCGCAATCTCGGTGGCACCTGTCCCAATCGCGGCTGCACGCCGAAGAAGGTGCTGGTCGCGGCGGCCCACGCGCTCGACGAGATCGCAAGGGCCGACACCCGTGCAATCAAGATCGAACCGCCGAGGCTCGATTGGCGAGCCTTGATCGAGCGAGAAAAGGATATCATCAGGGACATTCCATCCCGGCTGTCCGGATTGATGGCCAAGCGGGGCGTCGATGTAATCTGGGGCGAGGCGGCGTTCGTCGCCAGCAATGCCGTCCGCGTCGGCGCCCGAGAGCTCGAGGCCAGAAACATCGTCATCGCCACCGGCTCGAAGCCGCGCCCGCTGTCGATTCCGGGGTCGGAATTTCTAACCACATCCGACGATGTGCTGAACGATCCTGTGCTGCCGCGCGCCGTGGTTTTTATTGGCGGCGGCGTTGTCGCCTTCGAACTGGGCCACGTCTATGCGCGCGCCGGCGTTCAGGTCACCGTCCTCGAGGCACTGCCACAACTCCTCGGGGGCTTCGACGAGGATGCCGTTGCCCAAATCCGTGCCGAGAGCGAGCGGCTGGCCATCGGCATCCATACCAAGGCTTGGATCAAGAAGATCGAAGCGGCCGACGGGCGACTGCGGGTGAGCTTCGCGAAAGATGGCGTGGAGTGCAGTGTTGACGCTGATCGGGCCGTTAATTGCGCGGGACGCGTGGCCAATGTCGAGGGCCTCGATCTTGGGGCGGGTGTCATCGTGCATCGCGAAGGCCGCATCGAGATAGACGAGCACCTGCGCTCGCGTTCCAATCCCGATGTTTATGTCTGCGGCGATGCAATGTGGAACTCCCCGCAGCTTTCGCCGGTGGCGACCTATGAGGGCGGCATCGTCGGGCGCAACATCGTCGACGGGCCTAGGCATCGGCCCGACTATGGTAGCCTCGCTCTAAAGCATTCCGGCCGTGGCAAGCGTCGGAATGACCGAAGCCAAGGCGAGGGAACAGGGTCTGCGCATCAGGGTCCACGTCAACGACATGCAAGGCTGGTTCTCAGCCAGGACCTATGCCGAGGCGGTCGCATGGTCGAAGATAATTGTCGATGAGTCGACGGATCGCATCGTTGGAGCACATTTGGTGGGCCATGCCGGCGAGGAACTGGTCCACATCTTCGCGCTCGCCATGAAACACGGCATCACGGCGCGAGGTCTGTCCGAGATGGTCTACGGTTTCCCGACTTTTTCGGCGGATATCAGGAACATGATGTAACGCGTGGATCCGGCCGGCGAATAGAAGGTGAACCTGTCATGCGTCGATGCACGTAGGGCATCAAAACCATGCAGGAAAAACATGGCGAATGCCGAGGGGTTCCGGTGGTAGGCTGTGTGCGACATATGAAAGTGCAGATATGGCCGCTGACGATCAGGCAATGACATTCGAGCAGTCCGTCCAGGCAGCCATCGAACTTGATGCGCCTCTCAACGAACGGCTGGCGGTGATTGCCGCCGCGGTCCGGCGTATGAACTCCGAATTCGCCGACGCTGTAGAGCGACTGGTAGATCGCCTTGAGAAACAGGGAGCCGGAACCATGGCGCCGGCTCAGGGCGAGGTCATGCCGGATTTTCTGCTGCCTGACGACGAGGGCAAGCTCGTCAGCCTGGCCGAGATCCTGAAAAAGGGGCCAGCCGTCATCACCTTTCAGCGCGGTCATTGGTGCCCCTATTGCCGCTTGAACGCCATCGGCATCGTCGAGGTGCAGCGCGAGATCGTTGAACTGGGCGGACAGGTCGTCGTGATCATGCCGGAACGGCGCAAATTTGCCAAAGCCATGAAGGCCGCCGTTGGCGCGCAGTTTCCGTTTCTGATCGACATGGACAACGGCTATGCATTGTCTCTCAACCTTGCGATCTGGGTCGGCGCCGAGATGGAGCGGCTGATGGGGCTCGGGTTCGATCTCCCCAACTACCAGGGCAACAGCAGTTGGTTTCTGCCGATCCCGGCCACCTTCATCGTTGGAACCGACGGGATCATCACGGATCGCTTCGTCGATCCGGACTACCGCCGCCGCATGGATATTGACGAGATGATCGCGGCGCTCAGGCGGGCTCGCTGACGCCGAAGGACGACCAGTCTGCAGACCTCAGCAGGTTGAGCAGCGTTGTCGCGACAGGCGAGCGCTGCCTGCCTGCAACCGCATAGACGGAAACGGTTCGCGAGACGTCAAGATCACGAAGCTTGAGCCGTCGGGTGTTCGAGGATCGCGGTGCCGTAAGCGAGACAAAGCCAACCCCGGCATTCGCCTCCAGCAGGGCCAGCAGGTCCTGGTCGGTCTCGACCTCATGCGCGGTTCGAGGCGAATAGCCTTTTGCGGACAGGCAACGCGATAGTTCCTCGGAGGTCTCCCAATCGATCCGGCTAAGCACGGGCTCCGCAGCAAGCTGAGCCAACGCGACATCGGCCTCATTGCGGCGGGCCAGCGGATGATCGGAATTCACGGCGAGCTCGATTCCTTCCTGGAAAAGTGGCCATGTGTCGAGACGATCCCAGGCCTGGCCCAGCGGGCCCGCGACGGCCAGCTCGACTTCGCCATTTTTGAGGGCCTCAATGACAGCTGCTGGCGACCCGCGTTGGATTTTGAGATGCGCGCCGGGATAGGCCCGGAAGAGTTCCGTGAACGGCGAAACCAGCAGTGCGATGTTGATACTGTTGGAGATGGTCACGTTGAGAGGGGCCACATCGCTGCTTTGAACGGCTTTGGCCAGTGATTTGGCGGATGTGGCCGCGTCATAGCACTGCTGCAGCAACGGCAGCATGCGCCGTCCCAGTTCGGTAAGGTGCGAGTGCTGACGCTCGCGCCGAAGGAGTTCTCCACCTAGTTCCTCTTCAAGCGTCTTGATCGCACGCGTCAGCGCCGGCTGCGTGACGTTGCATTCCTCCGCGGCTCTGGTGAAGTTCAACGTATTCGACAAGGCCAGAAAATAGCGGACTTGCTGCATTTCCATGAATTTCGCCCCCTCAGCGAAAATGGTCTATCAGCGACGACGCATGTTCGTAGGCTAGCGCAATTCAGCGCTTTCGGCAAAGTACAGCCAGCCAGATGTCCGCTTTCACCAAGCCGGCTCCGAAAACTGTCGGTCTGCTTGCTTCACCATTCCAGACCGACGGCTAAGGCAGTTCTTCAGCCGACGACTGGGTCACTGAGGTGCCATCCCTATAAGTTGTCCCTTCTATCGCGAGAGTTTGGGACCGCTTCCTGCCTGGCAACGGCGAGCGCCGGCGGATATTCACCAAAGATCAAGCGAGCCTGATCGCCTTTCAACAGGCGACAACCGCCTCAACAATTTGCGGATGGTGCGCCCCCAAGGGGCCAATGCCTTGGTGTCAGCAGCTAACGCATAGAGATTTTTGTCACGAGGCGAGAATTCAACGCCAAGCTGGTCACGCTGATTGGCCTGCCTGGCGCGCCTATGCCGACGCCTTCGATGCTGAATTGCTCATCCGGTGCGGCGATCCAAAGCATGGCTTGGCCGTGATGTATTCAGCACTGACCAAGCTTCGAGCCGCAGGCTTCGTCCTTTACGACATGGCGTTCCGCGGAGTTGTCGCGGCAGGACTCGTCGCCGTTGGCGACAATGTCGGAGCCGCTGCCGAGCTTGATCTTGCTCTCGCGCAGTGCGCCAAAACTGGTGAAGGCTGGTGCCTGCCGGAACTTCAGCGCATCAGGGCAGAGCTGTATGCCGCTGTCGGTGAGCGCGATGCGGGCAAAAGACCTGCTGCGGCAAGCTTCTGAACTTGCATCTGTGCAAGATTCGGGGGTTGTGGCTCGCCAGCGTCGAAGCATTCCCCAGCCCGGTAGCGAGCGATGGGCCAGAAGCGCCTAGGCATCAAAGGCCATCTGCTCCGCTCGTTGGCCTGGGCTTCGGCTTCGCGGTTGTAACCGGCGGAGTTATTGGCTCCGGCATCATGCGCAAGCCGATCATCTCGCACAGCAGATCGGCATCGGACCTCTTCTCTACGAGCGTGGGGAAGCTCATCATGTCGTCGGTCATCGATCGTTCCTTCGAATCAGGTTGGCTTCAGCAGCCCGACCTTACTGGGGAACATCGATGAGCGCCCGCGAAGCCGCTCGCTCACTACAGCGCTGTTGAGGGCGCGCGAGCGAGCGACTTCGCTACCGCCGAGCTACACCACTCCAAGGGACACGACCGGCGCGCCCTGAGAGCCTGACTCAAAAGCCCACATTCTGAACAGCCCAAAGTCAGGCAGCCGCGACCGCCTCCCGTCGCGCGTTTCTGCGCAACGCCTCTGCGGGCACGCCGAAGGTCCGGAGGAACGCGCGACGCATGCGTTCGCGGTTCGCAAATCCCGTCTCCTGCGCCACGACGTTAACCGTGTGCCGCCCCTCTTCAACCATGAACCTGGCTGCCTCCAGCCTAAGCCGCTCCACGGCTTTTGCCGGTGACTGGCCGGTCTCAGCCAGAAAGGCACGACTGAACTGGCGGGGGCTGAGACTGGCGACCGCCGCAAGCTCCTCGATCGTGAGCGGATTCCGCAGATTCTGACGGATGTGCGCCAGGACCAATTCGATGCGATCGGACTTCGGCGTCATATCGAGGAGGGCGGAATGCTGTTTTTGTCCACCCATCCGACGCTGGTTCATGACCAGTAGCCTGGCGACCATTTTCGCAGCTTCGGGACCGAGATCATTGTCGATCAATGCCAGGACCAGGTCGATCCCGGCCGTCATTCCAGCCGACGTCCATACCGGACCGTCATTGATGAATATCCGGTCCTCCTCCGCCCTCACATCCGGAAACCGAGCCCTGAAGCTCGCTGCATGGGCCCAGTGCATCGTCGCGCGCCGACCCCTCAGAAGGCCCGCTTCAGCCAGCACAAACGCTCCGCTGCAGATGGAGGCGATGCGCCTCGACGCCTTGGCGGCCTCCTGCACGAACGCGATCATCGTCGCACCGGACGACGGCATGTCCATCTCGGTGATCGAGCCCACGATGACCGTGTCGAAGACTGGATCTCCAAACGCCTCGGTTTCCAGCATCATTCCGGAGGAAGACCGAACCGGACCGCCATGTTCCGACAATAAATGGATGTCGTAGCGCTGGTCGGCCGGGGGCAGGTTCACGATCTCGAACGCCGTCAGCGCCGCAAGGCTCATCAACTGAAACCGTTGCGGCACGATGAACCCAACTCGATGCATATCCACTCCTCGCGTCCGGAATTCGTACACTACCCGAATTTAGTGACATCCACGAGCGCTGATCCGAAACAGCCACTCGACGTCCGCACTCGACAGGCTGCGCGTGGCCCGGACCGACCCATGTCACGAATGGTGGCAAGAACGACCTACGCCGGAAACGCTTGAGCCGCTAAGGTACAAGGAACAAACAGCTCACGTCCCGCCTGACTCAGTTATCGCTCACTTCTCGGGCCGAGGCAGAGAAGAATATTCTTGGCCGTCATCAACGTAGTTCCGCGGCTGCACGGTCAGGTACTCGCAGATACGACTCTCCGGTAAGTCCGCAAGAGGCGAATCTTCTTGCGGCATGATCGTTAATCACGCGCCGACCTCAGCGCCTCCACGAGGAAGTTAGGATGATGCATGTCTTCTGATCCAGGCGAGTTCTCCGAGCACCGTATTCCGCGGGGCGAAGGAAGCCTCTACGCTCGAGATTATGCGGGTGCCGGCCCGGCGTTCGTGCTCATGCACGGCTTCCCCGACAATCTGCACATCTGGGACGATCTGGTTCCGCATTTGGTCACCAGCGGCCGGCGTGTCGTGACGTTCGATTTCCTGGGCTTTGGTGCCTCAGACAAGCCCGCCGGCGCCGCCTATAGCTTTAAGCAGCAACTGGGCGACCTTGAAGCGGTCGTCGAGGGTCTGGACCTGAGAACGATCGTTCCGGTCGCTCACGACTCCTCCGGGATGGCGACGCTCAACTACGCGCTCGCCCATCCGGGAAGCGTCGACTCCGCGATCATGCTCAACTCGGCCTATAGCGAGGACTCCACGGTTCTTTGGCCCGAGATGATCACGCTCTTTGCGACTCGCAGCATGCAGGCCCTTGCAATAGCGATCGCCCAGAGCCCCGAACAGTTAGGCTGGCTGCTGAAATGGCAGCAGAAGAAATTCCTGGACTCCTTGCCTGAGGCGCAAAGACCCCATTTCAGCGCGTTCATCGGTCCGCTGATCAGCGACAACTTCATCGCCCAACCCGGCGCCGGTCCTGCCTTCGTGCAGTTAGCGGCGGAATTCTTCGATGAACACGCCCGAAACGCCAAGCATCTGACGGCGCTCAAGACGCTCGATATTCCGGTCAAGCTGATCTGGGGACAATACGACCCCTACTTCCCCGTCGCCATGGCCGAGCGGCGTCAATCCCAGCTCAAAAATGCGTCCCTCACCGTCATACCGGCGGGCCATTGGCTGCAGGCCGATGAGCCCGCGCCGGTAGCGAAGGCGATGCTGTCATGAGCGGCTATGGACCCGCTTGGATCAAATCGGCCTCAGCGTGCTGGCTGGAGCCCTTATGGTGATCAGTTCCGAGGTTGGGTTTGGCTCAGCCTGCAGGTCAAGCAGCCCCGCACACCGCTAGCCCGCCCGTCATGGAAGTAACCCCCTACTAATGAAGGTTTTGACGACCATGTCAGACGACAAGAAATCCACGACCGTTGACGCCGAAATGAAGGCCGCGGCGGCCCTGACGACGAAGGTGTTGGCGATCGGTAGTTGGACAGCCAAGGCCACGCCGGAAACGCGGCCTCCTGTCATGCCGTTCGAGGCGCGCGACACCATGCGCCTGCAATTGGCTGGCAAGATCGACCAATGGTTCGCCAAGACCGATGGATCCGGCGCCGTGTTCCTGATGAACGTGACCGATCCCGCCGAGGCGCACGCATTGCTCGAGGTGCTGCCTCTTGGCCGCGCCGGCATGATGACGTTCGAACTCATCCCTGTGGGACCGCTTTGGCCCCTCGGCTTACTGCTGCGCGAACCGGCCAGATAGAACCGGCCGGTCCGGCCTCGGGTCGCAAGGCCCGAGCCGGCGCCCTTACGATCCATTTGCAAGGAGAACGGCCATGACCAACCGCAAGACAACGGCAGGCCTCCAAGTCCCGCGCCGCGCATTGCTTGTCGCCGCTACCGGCGTGGCTGCGACGGTCGCATTTCACCGATCAGCGTCTGCGGCCACCAACAAAATCCCCACAGCCCATTCTTCCAGCCCCGAGAAAGGTGCCAGCCCGATGACGACCGCGACAATGAAAGACGGCGCGAAGATCTACTTCAAGGACTGGGGCGCCGGCCCGGTCGTCACCTTCTCCCATGGATGGCCGCTCACCGCGGACGCCTGGGACGCCCAGATGCTGTTCCTGGGGAACAATGGCTACCGCGTCATCGCCCACGATCGCCGCAGCCATGGTCGGTCGGATCAGACCTGGACCGGCAACGACATGGATACCTATGCCGACGATCTCGCCACGCTCCTGGCGACGCTCGACATCAAGGGTGCAACCATGATCGGCCACTCGACGGGCGGCGGAGAGGTCGCGCGCTATATTGGCCGTCACGGCACGTCGCGTGTGTCGAAAGCGGTCTTGATTTCCGCGGTGCCTCCGCACATGGCGCAGACGCCCACGAACCCCAACAGCGCGCCGATGAGCGTGTTCGATGGCCTGCGCTCGAGCCTGGTTGCAGATCGAGCGGGGTTCTTCAAGGAACTGGCGATGCCGTTCTTCGGCTATAACCGTCCTAGCGCGAAGGTTTCGCAGGGGCAGATCGACTCCTTCTGGCTTCAGGGCATGATGGGAAGCCTCCAAGGCGAGTATGACTGCATCAAGGCCTTCTCCGAGACCGACTTCACGGATGACCTCAAGAAGATGACGATCCCAACCCTGCTCCTGCAGGGCGATGACGATCAGATCGTTCCGATCGATATTGCCTCCAGGCGTTCGGTGAAGATCCTGCCGAAGGCGACCCTGAAGGAATATGCCGGCGCCCCGCATGGCATGTGCGTCACCCACGCCGACCAAGTGAATGCAGACCTGTTGGCTTTCCTCAAAGGATGACGGGCGAAGTCATTTTGCCGATCGAGGTGCCGCGTGAAGCCATGGTGGTGCGGCGATGCATGTTCATTCTGAGCGAGGCGGAAGATGAACGAGACACAGTATGAACTTCCGATTCTCGTGACTGGCGCGGCCGGACGAATCGGCTCAGTAGGCCGAATCGTGACGGAACTGCTTCTCGCTCAAGCGATCACCGTCAAGGAACTCTGCACCCGCTATCTCGAAGATCTGAGGAATGGCCTTGTGCTCGGCAAGAGCGGGCGGCCTAAGGCCCGACGATCTCCACCGATGTCGGAAGCATAGAGCGCCACATCTTTCCTCTGCTCGGGCGTCGACGGGTCCGGGATTTGGCCAAGGCCGACATCACCCAAGCCATGAAGGACATCATGGCCGGCAAGACACGCGCCAACGTGAAGACGGAAAAGCTGCGTGGGCGAGCAATCGTGCGTGGCGGAGCCGAACAGCATCTCGGACGATCGGTCTCTTCGGCGGCATTCTCACCTACGCGGTCGAACTCGGCATCATCGAGCAGAACCCTGTGCATGGGTGAGTAAGCCGAAGGACCAGGTCAATGCGATCCGGACCACCGTCTGGCCGGCGGAGACGACCTGGCCCGGCTCGCCGAGCGTGTCGACCACCGTTCCATCGGCGTCCGCCAGCAGGACGGCGTATATCGCCTCATTCTCCGCGACCTTCGCTTCCGCCTCGGCGGCGGCGAGCTGGGCCGTGGCTGTGTCCAGCGCGGCCTTTGCCTGCTCGTAGCGCTGCCGGGGGACCCATCCGTCTTTCAGCAGATTGGCATATCGCCGTTCATCCGGTTGCGTCTGAGCCACGATCGCGCGCGCGCGGCAACAACGGCATTGTGCTTTGCCGTGAGCGCCAGGCGAAGATCGGTGTCGTCGATCCGCATCAGCGGCTGGCCGGCTTTGACCTGCTGGCCGACATTCACCAGCCGCTCGACGATCTTGCCGGGGACGCGGAAGCCGAGATTGCTCTCCACCCTCGCCCCTATGATGCCGGTGAAGCTGCGTTCGGAACCGCTTACCCGCGCTGCCGTCGCCAGCTTGACGACGGGCGGCTCCTGTCTTGGATCGTTCGCGGCGGAAGCCTCCTGCGCGGGATTGGCGAATGTGGCGAATGCCGTCGCCCCTGATACCGCGATCGCCCCTGATCCGGCCAGCAGGACCCCGCCCAGCATAATAACCGATCTCTTTTTCATGCCCGTCAGCCTCATGTCGAATTAGATTGCGTTCGAACTCTATAGGTTATAGA